>NZ_NWMQ01000110.1:0-3449 GCF_002901215.1 Paracoccus sp. SY
CGGTAAACCAGGGGCGGTTCAGATCCTCAGGGCGCTCAACACCCTTCAGCAGTTCATCCAGAAGTTCCTTGGAGATCGTCATGCATGCTTCCTTTCGGTGAAGCATGGACCGGATCACTCATACACAGAAGATCGGACACTCTCGGTTGTGGCGGACCTCACCCTCGAGAACCGCCTCCTCAAAAAAAAACACGACCGGGGTTGGGGGCGAGCACGAATGAGATACCCTGTTTCCGAGAAGCTCGAGATCATCCGCATCGTCGAGCAATCCCACCTGCCGATTCGCCGGACCCTGGCGCAGATCGGGGTGCCGCCGACAACCTTTTACCGGTGGTATGATCGCTACATCGAACACGGCCCGGAGGGGCTGGAAGACCACCCCTCACGGCTGTCTAGGGTCTGGAACCGCATCCCCGACCCTGTGCGTGACCGGATTGTCGCTCTGGCGCTGGAAGAGCCCGACCTGTCGCCACGGGAGCTTGCGGTTCGCTTCACGGATACAGAAAAGTATTTCGTGTCAGAAGATATCCGTCTTGGTCAAGGCGCGGTTTGTGCCCATTTCCGGTCGTCCCGGATCAGGGCGTTGGCAAGGACGATGAGCTTGCGCATGACGGCTGTGATCGCGACTTTCGCGGGCTTTCCGGCGTCGCTGAGCGTCCTGTAGACTTGGCCGAGCTGGGCATTGTAGCGGATCGAAACGAGCGCGGGCATATAGAGCGTGGTGCGCAAGGCGCCTCGACCGCCGCCGATCTTGGAGCGACCCTTCCATTTCCCGGACTCGTGCGTGATCGGGGCGAGACCTGCGAGACTAGCAGCCTCCTTGCCCGATAGTGTACCGAGCTCGGGCATCTCCACGATCATTGCAACGGCAGCAATCGGACCGATGCCTGGAATGGACATGAGAACCTCATAGCGCCGGACGAGGTCGGCATCCTCGGCGACGAGGCGCCGCAATTCTACGTCGATCTGGTCGATCTGCTTTTCAACCTGCCGTAGGCGGGCACGGAGATGAGCCAGCACGATCTGGTTACGCGCCCCATGAAGGCGATTGCGGCATGCGGTGCGATCTTTGATCAGGCCGATGCGGGAAACGTGCAACTCCCTGATCTCATGCATGCTGTCGGTGCGGGCAGGCTTGGCGTCGAGGCTCAGAACTGCTCCCATCCGGGCCAGAAGCGCGGCATCGACACGATCGGTCTTGGCGCCCTGGCCGACGGCTTGGGCAAACTTTCGGGCCCGGTTCGGGTTCACCTTGACCAGACCGTGACCGGCCGCGTCCAGCATGCTTTCCAGGTCCCTGTGGTATCGGCCGGTCGCCTCATAGACGACTCGAGCGGGCGCCTTTCCAATCCAGCCACAAAGGGCCTTGAGCCCCGCCTTGTTATTGCCGAACTGCATGTGCTTGCCGTCCGACAGACGGTGAACGTCAACCGTGTCTTTGGAAATGTCGATTCCGATAGTATCCTGCATCGCCTTTCGTCTCCTGCGCTTGTCATGCGGGGCAAGGACATGCGCCTTCCCCATGTATCCGTTCAGGTCTTTCGAAAGGCGGGGGTGGTCCTACTTCTGACCGGTTCGTGGAAACCTCTTCCGTGTCGACCCGTCCCCCGCCGCTCTCCGGCATGTATAAGGTGCCGGAGAGCGGCTCCTGTATCGCACAGGAGCCAGGTAGAATCTTAAGACAAGCTTCGGTGTATCGGCTGCTCAAGTCCTATGACCTGATCACCAGCCCGGCCTATGTGGTTGTCAAGGCAGGGGACGAGTTCAGGGACAAGACCTCTCGGCCAAACCAGATGTGGCAGACCGACTTCACCTATCTCAAGGTGACAGGCTGGGGATGGTTCTACCTGTCCACCGTGCTCGATGACTTTTCGCGCTACATTGTTGGCTGGAAGCTGTGCACCACCATGACCGCGGACGATGTCAGCGCGACACTTGATATCGCCCTCGCTGCATCAGGATGTGACAGCGTCACCGTGCTGCACAAGCCGCGGCTGCTGAGCGACAACGGCCCTTGCTACATTGCTGGTGATCTTGCCGGATACCTCGAAGAAAATGGCATAGACCATGTTCGCGGAGCCCCAAATCACCCTCAGACGCAGGGCAAGATCGAGCGCTGGCACCAGACCCTCAAGAGCCGCATCCTGCTGGAAAATTATTACCTGCAGGGCGACCTCGAGGTGGCCATTGCCGCCTTTGTCGAGCATTACAACAACCACCGCTATCACGAGAGCCTCGGCAACCTCACGCCCGCTGACGTCCACTTCGGACGTGGCACGGCTATCCTGGCAGAAAGGGAGAAGATCAAGAAACTGACCATCCAGAGCCGGCGCTTGAACCATCTGCGCCAAGCAGCATAACCTCAACCCACAGAGCCAAAGCCCTCCAGACCAAACTCAGGCCGCCTGTTCCAAATCATTCGACGACGGACACTCGGAGAGGACGGAGAACCTCAATGCCATCCGCGGACAACTCGAACTGACCGAGCACCTGCGCACGAACGCCTTCGACCGTTCTCATCTGCTCTGTCGCTTCGACGAGCGCAGCATCGACAACCCCTACAATCAAGCGCTGAAGGCGATCCTTTAGATCCTTCTAGGGCTCGCACTGAGCCCAAGGAACCGGGCGATGGTGGCGGCGTTCCTCCATCGCTTTGACGAGGTGACCGATTGCAAAGTCAGGGCTCGCGACGTCGGCGCCCTGCGGTTCGATCGTACCATCCGACATTGGGAGCCGGTTTTTGCGCGGGCCCACTGGCTGCTGTCAGGCCTATACCCGGATGTTCGCAGGGGCGACGCAGCTGGTTCCGCTCTGCTGTTCAACATGGAGAAGCTCTTCGAGACGGTACTCGGACTGCGCATCCGGCATGCCTTCTTGGTGCAGGCCGGTGCTCGCCTTACTATCGAACTTCAGAGCCCTGTGAAGAACCTCGCGACGGCGGGCTTCCAGCTGCGCCCCGACATCACCGTTCAGAGCGGAGACGACTGCGTCGCCATCTTCGATGCGAAATGGAAGCACCTGGATCTCGCCGAACCGAACTGGGGCGGCTCGAGCGGCGACGCGTATCAGATGAACGCCTACGCCAGTCGCTACCGCTGCAAGCGACTGGCACTCGTTTACTCGGCCTCGAGGGACTGCCCGCCAGGAAGGATCACCGAGTTCGCGCTCATCACCGAAGAGCGGTGGGTACTAGATGTCGTCGCGGTCGATGTTCGAGAGCTCACCTTTGGCAGCGGGATCCCGGCTGGCATCGATGGGATGATCCCGGTCAATCGGCACTGGAAGCAAGGCTCATCGCTGGTACCGATTTACGAAGTGGCATGAAGGACTTCGGCCCCTCTTGCTTCCACAGTGCTTCCACGAGCGTTGGAAACGCAAACGCCGCCCCGGAGGGCGGCGCATAAGCGTTCGATAACGCGTAAGATTTTGGTTGCGGGGGCAGGATTTGA
>NZ_NWMQ01000111.1:0-3445 GCF_002901215.1 Paracoccus sp. SY
CGTTCTAATCCGTATGCACAGTATTTACAAAATAGTCTATACACGAGCATGATTGTCAGCAAGTCAGAATGAGGTTCCGGCTATGCCACCCGATACCCTGACAGGCCGCATCAGCTTCCTGGTGTTGCAGCCGGTCGATGCCCTGCGCTACGCGCACGGCACGCCCGCCGCTGAGCTCGGCGGGCTGAAGGCTGCGGCTGTCCTGCTGCTGCTGGTCAACGTCGCCTTCGCCATGTCGCTTTATTATCATGGCGAGGCGCTGACGGCGTTGCCCCTGATCGGCACGGGCCTGCACCTCGTGCTGGTCTATATCCAGCGCGTGTTCGACCTCTTTGCCTGGGGCATGTTCCTCTATCTGGTGATCCTGCGCCGCCGCGCCTGACCTTCTGTCGCGGAAACATCGCACAGGCTACCGCGTTGATCCTTCACAGGTATGGAGGCAGCGATGACCAAGGAACAGACAAGCCGGGGCCGCGCCCAGGATCGCCGTCAGGTCGCAGCCGGACAGGATCACGAAGTCCGCTACGAGGCCGAGAAGATGGACGTATCCAAGGACGAGGTGCGCGAGGCGGTGGAGTCCGAAGGCAACAGCCGCAAAAAGGTCGAGCGCAAGCTGTCCGAGGATTGAGACCATGGAGGATCAAGCAACAGGGCTGCGCACGATCCGGCCTGTGGCCTACCAGGAGACCGACAACCGGTTTCGCATCGTCAGCGATGCCAACGGCATGGGTAAGGCCCTGATCGAGCATTGTGACTTCTTCGACACGAACTATCTGCGCGCCGCAAGATCCTGCATCGCCTTTGCCGAAGGTAATGCGACGCCCGAAAAGGTCAGGGCCGACTTCATCCAGGCGCTGATGTCAGCCGGGGTGTTCGTCCGCGAAGGATAGCAGCTCATGCCCCTGCGTCAGAGGTCGTGTCGCTGCTGGACGGAGCATTGCATAGACGAAGGGCCAGACGCGCTTCGAGCAGAACCCCGTCAAGATCGCCTTTCTCGGCCAGCTTCTCGATCTGGCGGAGATAGCCAACCACCTTGCGAACAACATCATCTGCCATCTTCCATTCCTTCCGTTTCCGCTGTCTGGTCGGCCGCCATAAACCTCACACAACACGAGCAGGCAATGACCGGAAATCTGCCAACCATCGTTGCGGCAATCGTCACGGCTGCCCGGGATGCCGCCGCTGACATTGAATACGCATCGACTGAAGAAAACCTCACGCCCGAGCGGGCCAGTGCCCTCAAAGCCCTATCCGACAATTTCTATGCCACCGCCTTTCAGGCAGAAGAAAACGACCCGGAGGCGGTCAGGTTCTTGTGCGACATGCTTGGACTGAAAGACTTGCTGGCAGACTATGATGCGCAATGCGGCTAGGAGCAGGACAGCAGCTTCGATCCGAAGGTCTGATCCTGACCCGGTTTAATGGGCGCATTGCCCCGGTTTGTCGGATCTAGGGCTGTCGCCCTGGACCTCTCGTCCCCAGGCAAAGCGCCGGTCACACCAGTCTAAGGTGAGAATGTGACCCTGCCGCTCTTGCATCAGAGGACGAAGCCGCAGGCTTGAACATTTTTCTGTTGAACACCTGCACAGCCATTCGTGCGGCATCCTGGTCGGTCGAGCCAGGCGTCCAGCGGCTGAGATCGCCAAGCAGCATCTTCGTAATGACGCCATACATGTAGGTGTGGCTCATGGCCCGCAGCATCACCAGGTCTTCGTCCGGATCGAGATAGCCTTCCTTTCGGGCACGCTGCAGGATCTTCATGACAAGATCATGGACCGATTGCTCATATCGCAGAAGACGAGGATGGTTCTCAAAAACATGAGCAGGCATTTCCCCGACAAGCCGGAACTCCTGCGGGTAGAGACGCGCCCAGTCCACATAGGCAATAGAAATCGCCTCAAGCTGATCGACAGGTGATGAACACCGCGCGATCTCCCGGGTAATGGTGTGCAGCAATTGTTGCAGGGCCACATCGGCCATCGCCACAAGCAGATGGTCGCGATCGAAGATGACTTGCTTGAGCAACTCCTTTTCGACCCCAAGTTCCTCAGCCACTGTCTCCAGGTGCGGCAGTTCACCCGTTGCTGCAGCGAGACGGCTTGCCGTGCTGATGACGGTCGAAAGCAGATGTTGGCCGGGCTTAAAGGTGGCGTTCATAACAGTTCAACTAGTGATTGACGGGGTGGTTTCGTAATCTGCCTTACGGCAGTGCAGAAATAAGCGAAAGAGAAGGAAAATCTTTCCGCTCCCTTTGGCTCATATGCCGCATCCCTGCATGGCCGGGACCGCGCTCCAGGCTGCGCCGGATAACGGCCACAAGTGCTCCAATGACCGCTTTGGCAGAAAGACGATGGTGCTGGCGGAAAGGCTTTGCCGGTGAATGGCCTTGCGCGCCAATCACCGCTCGCCCCGCTACACTGCCAGGATCAGCGAATTGCCGACCGTGCGGATGTAGAGCGAGAAGAACGGCACAGGTGACTTATGCAGCCGGGCTACCTTCTCTCTTTTTCGCTTTCACATAGGCAGCAAGAACATCCTGCATACGTTTGATATGACCTTTCCCCTGTCCCTCCTCCTGAAAGAAGCGAAACACCTCTGGTTCAAGGCGCAAGTGAACGGACTTCTTGTTCCCGCGTTCAACACGTTCAGCAAGCTTCCAGAAGTCGTCGGGAAGATCGACTTCCGGTGGATTAGGGTCAATGTGCAACTTGCCCGCGTTCTTCAGCGCGCGTACATCATCGAGAGAGAGCTTCTTCATATCTTTGTCTGTCACGACGGCCTCCCTTCCGGGTTGAAATGAGACGGATCGCGTCACCTCGTTTGACATAGACGGTTACAAAAACCTCGCCATCCACAAGGCCGACTGCAAGGATACGATCTTCCCCGTTGCGTGGAGATGGAACCTCGAAAGTCGGTCCTTCGAAGATCAACGCTCCAAAGAGCAGATCAACTCCGTGCTTCTTGATGTTGGCTTGGCGCTTCGTTTCATCGTATTCGATTTCCATAAGGTACCATTTTAATCGCCGTCCCCCATGGTCTGCTTGATGAAAGCTTTCGGCCTCTACGAGCCATTGATTGATAGGTACACTATCCGTGTACACATTTCAAGGGAAGAGCGGCATCTGTTTTAGCCGCATCCCGGCTTGTGCCGGGACCGCGCTCCAGGCTCCGGCCGGCTGCACCGGCCTGCGCCCCGAGCCTGGACCCCTGCCCCTCCTTTGCGGCTTTTCCCGCGCTGCCTGTCTCGTCCCGAGCCAGCCTTTGCGGGGCCGCAATAGTCGGTTCAGCGGCCCAGTCTCGGCCCTTCGGGTGTCGATCGCTTGCGGGGTAGCCCGGTTGTCCAGCCTCGCGCCAGAACGACCTTGGGAGTGGAGGCGGGAGGCCGAAGCAGGCCCGCGCGAGACCACAGGGATCGAGCAAGGGCCTGTGGTCAACCGGGCGGGCG
>NZ_NWMQ01000112.1:0-3202 GCF_002901215.1 Paracoccus sp. SY
TCCATGACATCGCCGCTGTCTTCCGATGCAGTCAGGACGATCACTCTGGTCGGGAACTGCATCCGGGCCATTTCCCCAAGCGCGGCGAGGCCGAGACCCGGAATGCTGAGGTCAAGCAGCAGAACGTCCGGGGCCAGGGTTCGGACAAGCTCGACAGCCTCGGCGGCCGTGGCGCCTTCGCCCACCACCGTGATGTCGTCGCCGGTCGCGCCGACGGCATGGATGATGCCTTCCCGCACAAGGGGGTGATCATCGACAACGGCGACCCTTATCATATGGGGCATTGGACACCTCAGACATCTGTTGGAAAATGGCCGGTCAAGGTCACGCCCTTGCCCGGAACGCTGCCGACGGAAAGATTGCCGCCAAGGCTGATGATGCGGTTGCGCAGCCCTGCCAGCCCCAGTTGCTGCATCTCGTTGCTTGCAGCCTGGGGCTGCATGCCCGGCCCTTCGTCGCTGACGGTCACCACCGCGAACCGTCCTTCCCTGCGGACGGTGACGGACTGTCCCTTGCCGCCCGCGTGCTTGTAGGCATTGTTCAGCCCTTCTTGCACCATCCGGCAGATCGCCAGCTTCACGGGGTTGCCGACTTCGGTCAGGTCCGGCTCGATCATGCAGTCCACGGTGGACGACGTGCGGTGCCGGTGCTTCAGGACGACCAGACCGATCGCTTCGGCCAGTCCCTTCTCCATCATGTGGGGCAGGGACAGTCCCGACACCATCGCCCGCACCTCGGCCATGGCTTCCTCCAGCATCTCGCGCAGAATGATGTAGTCGCGACTTCCGGCCTGGTCGCCGGGGAAAAGCTGGTCCAGCTTCAACAAGGAAATCGTCAGCAACTGGCCGATCCCGTCATGCAGATCGGCCCCGATCCGGCGAAGGTGAAGCTCGGCATTCTCGGCGCTGAGCGAGGAGGCCTTCTGGATGCGAAGCCGCAGGGCCTTGTTGTGGTCCAGAAGCTGCGTCAGCCGTTCGACCTGTTCCTTGAGTTCCGCCCGCTGGCGATCGATCACGCTGTCGCCCTGCGCGACGATCGCGTGAATGCCCAGGGCGATCACCGCCAGGACCATCGCGTCGATCAGCCATGTCAGCCGCCGGTTTTCCTGGAACATCGCCAGAAGCGATGTCCTGTCATAGTAGAGACCGGCAACGGCGAGAACCGGGCCGCCGGCCTGGCGGCGCAGCGGAACATAGACCTCGAGCATCTTCTGGCCCGAAGAAGCCCCATGATCGCCCGATCCGTTCTCGAATTCGACGGCGACCGTGCCGCCGATTGCCTCGGCCAGGCCATTGGATGCGGGGAACTGCCTGAAGATCGGACTTGGGTCGGTATCAAAAAGAATCCGGCCGTCCGTCGTCCAAATCCTGACAGCTATCAGGTTCAAATCCGCAGCGACGGCTTCTATTTCCTGACCGATTATCTTTGTGGTTGCCGGAGCGAAGCCACCGCTGCGTTCCAATTCGGGGAGATAATCTGCAAAGAAGTGGTTGAAATAGAAACTGTTGCGGTTTCCGATATCCTCCTTGACTGCCGCTTCGACGCGAACCAGCGTCCATTGCCCCAGCAGCCCGATCCCCGGCATCAAAAGAACTGCACATAATATATAGAATTGCCGGGAAAGACTTAGTGACGTCCACCAGAGGACTGCACTGGAACTGCCCATAGACCAACCAACCGGGATCCACTTACGAACTCATGATGTGGACATTATGACAAGCCAGGCGCAACGCCAAATCAAAAACTTCATCCGATTGGACAGCTTGACGGGAAAATACAGGATAATTTAACTTATATTAATTTCCCCTTGTGGTTGCATGAGGAATGTGCTTTTCTTTTGCAAATAGATTTCCTGTGTTTCTGCAAGGAATCTTTGTTTAACCTTCTCAACCATTTGCATGCATCTTCGTTTCGTCCCCTGTTGTCTGGCCCATCTGTCCTAGGACCAAAGTCCTAATCCTGACCGGCCCTATGTCGTCATTGTCATGCAGCCTTCATGATTTCTAACCTGCTCGCCAGGGAAGAACACTTCATCAACATCAAGGATATCGCGGTCCGAAGCGGCCGTCTGGAGGGTGCTGTCCGGCGCCACGACGCTTGCGCCTGACAAAGGCGGCGACCGATTCCTGCTGTCGTGATGTGCTTCCCAACTCGGTTCAGGGAAGGGTAGAGCCATGTCAACGAGTTTCCATGTCAATGTTCACGACCTTCAGTTCATCCTGAAGCAGATCAAGGTCGCCGAGCTTCATTCCGGAGGGATGACGACGGTCGAGGCGATCCAGCAGGTCTATGGCGTGTCCGCCCAGGATGCCGCCCTTCTGCCCGCGGGCCTTCGCACGGTCGATGGCCGCGACAACAATCTGCTGCCGGGGCGAGAGGACCTGGGGGCGAGCGGAACCCCGTTCCCGCGCCTGACCGATCCGGTCTACAGCAATGACCAGGACGGCGACAGGATTCCGATAAACGGGCCGAATGGACCGGACTTGACGAATACCCATTACGGTCAGGCCGGCAATGTCGTCGATGCGGATCCGCGCATCATCTCGAACCTGATCGTGGACCAGACGGCCGGAAACCCCGCTGCCGTCTATGCGGCGTTGAAGGTTCTGGGCGTCACCGGCACGGCGGCCACGGCAGCCGTGAACGAGATTACCGCGGCCCATTCAGCGACTGTCCGCCGGGCAACAGTGGAAGATTACCAGCTTGCCCAGAAGAACCTGGAAACCGTTCTGGCCAAGCACGGGCTTGAGGTCGGACCCGAAGGGGGCATCCGCATCGAGAACGTCTCGCCGGATATCGGCCTGACGCCTTCGTTCAACAACCTGTTCACCATCTTCGGCCAGTTCTTCGACCACGGGCTGGACCTTGTCACCAAGGGCGGCAACGGGACGGTGTACATCCCGCTTCAGGCCGACGATCCGCTGATCGCCGGGGCCGATAAGGTGCTGGGCACCGCCGATGACCTGCCGCCCCAGCTTCGGTTCATGGCGCTGACCCGCGCCACGCCGAACGGCGATTCGCATACAAACATGACCACGTCCTATGTGGACCAGAACCAGACCTATACCTCGCATGCCTCGCACCAGGTGTTCCTGCGCGAGCAGGTTCGATTGAATCTGGGAGACGGAGAAAAGGCCTATTCCANGCCGAACGGCGATTCGCATACAAACATGACCACGTCCTATGTGGACCAGAACCAGAC
>NZ_NWMQ01000113.1:0-2911 GCF_002901215.1 Paracoccus sp. SY
AGGGCCGCCTGCGCCTCGGCCGCGGCGGCGCGGGCCTGATCCTCGGTGGCGGTGGCGGTGGCAAGGTCCGCTTCAAGGGCGGCGGGGTCGCCCGCGTCCTCAGCGCCCGCACCGGCCTCTGCCACCGCCTGCGCATGGGCCTGGCGCAGCGCGTCAAGGCCGTCTGGCGCAAGTTGGGCCAGAAGGCCCTGGGCGCTGCGCAGGCTGTCGTCCAGCCGCTGCGCCTCGACCAGGCGGGCGCGGGCTTGGGCCAGGTCCTCGGCCCCGCAGGCGGACAGCCGCTGGGCCAGCGTGGCCGCAGCCTTGTCCAGTTGCGCCCGGTCGCCGCCGGTCTGGGTGCCGGGGTCGATGCGCATGGTGCCGATGCCGGGCAGATCGAAGTCGCGCGGGCCGGTCAGGCGATGCGGGCCTTCGGGCAGGTCGGCCCCATCGGCGCGGACCCGCGCGGTGCCGCTATAGGCAAGGGACAGGCTGACCGACTGCGCGTCCAGGCGGGCCTCGGCCCGGTTCAGCTCGTCGGCGGCCTGTTCGGCGGCGGCAAGGGCCTGCGGCGTCACCACCAGCAACCCGCGCTGCGCCCGCTGTGCCTCCATGTCGGCGCGCAGGCGTTCGGCCTCGGCCAGGCTGCGGGCCAGGTGTGCGGCCCGGTCCTGCGCGGCGCGGGCCAGCCGCGCCCGCTGCGCCAGGGCCAGCCGGTCGCGCAGGGCGCGGGTGGCGGCCTCGGCATCCCGAAGGGCAGCGGCGGTGTCACCTTCGGCCTGGGACAGGGTGGCTGTGCGGCTGTCATGACGGGCCGCATCCTCGGTCGCCGCGGCCAGGGCCTGGGCCGCGCGGGCGGCGCGGTCCGACAGCGTTTCCAGCCGCTCGATCTCGGCACGGGCATTGTCGTCGGTGGCCTGCGCCAGGGCCAGGGCGCGCTGCGCCGCCCCCAGGCGGTCTGCATGGGCTTCGGCCTCGGCCAGGGCGGCGCGGGCAGCAGTCAGGGCCTCGACACGGCGCTGATCCTCGGCTGGGTCGTCCAAGGCTGCAAGCTGGCGCTGCGCCTCGCTGCGGCGGGACAGGTCGCCCGACAGCCGCGCGGCCTTGGCGGCAAGCTCGGCCTCCTCGGCGCGCAGGGCCTCGGCCTCGGCCTCGGCCCGCGCCCATTCGCCCCCCGCCTTGGGGCGCCCGGTCGCCGTCGCAAGCTGGCCCAACGCATCGCCGACCCGCGCCACCACCCCGTCCAGCCTGCGCCCGCCGGTCATCATCTCGATCTCGCCCGCGACCGAAGACAAGAGATCCCGCCGCGCCGACAGCGCCCGTTCCCGGTCGGACTTGTCGCTGGCCGAACTGCCTTCGGGCTCCAGGCCCAGCAGGCCCTGCCGCACCCACAGAAGGCCGGAAGGCCCTGACAGGCCCGCCCCCAGCATCCGGTCGATCCAGGCCTCGGCCTCGTCATCCTGGGCCACCGTCCGCCCGTCGCGCGACACCCTGGCCGAGGCACGGGTCAGCCATCGCTTTTCCACCCGATAGCGCCCGTCGGGCAACTCCAGGTCCGCCGCCACCTCGGGCGCGCCGCCGACATGGGGTTGCAGCGCCTTGATCGCCGCGCGGGTGGCGCGGTGGCGTTCGAAGAACAGCGCATGGATGGCGTCGAAGAAGGTGGACTTGCCGAACTCGTTGGGCTCGCACAGCACGGTGATGCCGTCGCCGATCCCCTCGATCCGGGCGATATGGCCAGCGAAGCGGCGCACGTTGGTCAATTGCAGCGCACGGATCTTCATGCCCCCACCTCTTGCGCGAGGGCGTAGAGCCGCGTCAGCGCGGATGCGGCCACCGCGCGCTCAGTGGCGCTGCGGTCGGGATCGCCCGCCTCGGCCAGCAGCGCCTCGGCCGCCTGGCGCAGCGCGCCCGCGCGGTCGATCCCGTCCAGGTCGTCGGGCTGCGCCTCGGTCACGAGGCCGGACAGGTCGTGGCTGAACCAACCGAAGTCGGGGGCGGCCGCCTGCGCTGCGGCCTCGAGCGCGGTCCGGTCGGACAAGGGCAGGCGGCCGGTGGCGACAAGCCGGACCAGCAGGTTGCGCCGCAGCCTCAGTGGGGGCAGGGCCGCGTCCAGCTGGGCCAGCGGATCGTCGCCGGGCAGCAGGTCCAGCGTGACGGTCCGCCAGCCCATGCTGCCGGTTTCCACCGGCCGGACCCGCGCCGTCCCCTCCAGCGTCACCAGCAGCGCGCAGCAGGCCGCAGAGTGCTTGAAGCCATCGGCCTCGGGTGTGCCGGAATACCAGGTGGACCCGTTCACTTCCATCCGGCCGTGCCAGTCGCCAAGCGCCAGGTAGTCAAGGCCGCAGAGCCGCGCCCGGTCGGGGGCGATGATGCCCGCCGCGCCGTCCTCGCCCGAGAAGTCGGCGATGGCGCCGTGGCCAAGGCCGATGCGCAGGCAGCCCTCGGGTGTGGGGGCGGCCATCGCCTCGGTCAGGTCGCGGCCGGGGCGGCGCTGCGTGCAGGGGGCGGGCAGGAGCATCACGCCGGGGGCCAGTTCGACCGGATCGGGGCTGGTGATCGCCCGCAGGTTGGCCGCCCCGTCCTGGGCGATGCGCCGCCACAGTTCGGTGGCGGCAAGGCTGTCATGGTTGCCCGGCAGCATGATCCAGGTGATGTCGGCCTCGGCCGCCATGGCGCGCAGGGCGTGGCGCAGGGTGTCGGGGGCGGGGGTCTCGGCGTCGAAGGTGTCGCCCGCCAGCAGCACCGTGGCCGCGCCCCCGTCCCGCGCGGCCTGCGCCAGCCGGGCGATCGCGCCGTGGCGGGCCTCGCGCAGGCGGTTGCGGATGGCTTCGGGATAGGTGCCGAAGGCCCTGCCCAGGTGCAAGTCGGACGAATGCAGGAAGCGGAACATAGGGCAGGGGTCCTTCGGTCGGCACTGTCGCGGATCGAG
>NZ_NWMQ01000114.1:0-2872 GCF_002901215.1 Paracoccus sp. SY
ACCTTGAAGCTCTCCACGGCGGCACGGGTCGAGGCCTCGTCTCCGGCGAGCCCGAGGATGGCAGGATGGAAAGCAGCCAAATATTCGTCGAGGCCGCTCGCGCGGTCACGGGCCGGATCGACCGAGATGAACACGGGCTGCACCTTCTCGGCTTGTGGTCCCAGATCATCCATGACCTGGGCTACTTCCGACATGGTGGTCGGGCAGATGTCAGGGCAGTTGGTAAAGCCGAAGAAGACAAGAACATACTTGCCCTTGAACTCCTCGGTCGTGTGGATGGCACCCGTCTCATCCGGCAGGGAAAACGCCGGCCGAAAAGCAGCTGCTTGCTCTTGTCGATCAGCACGCCAGAGCAGCACGCCAACAACGACAAGGGAGACCGCCACGGCGATCCAAAGGGCAATCCTGATTGTCTTCAGCATAGTGATATTCCATCTTCGCAACCGCCGCGTAGCACCTCTAGCCACATGAGGTTCAAGCGGCTTCATGCGGCCTCACAGTTTTGTCAGATCATTGTTGTGTGGTGCGCCTTTCGATGGATCAGGATCGCAACCCGATCCAACGCGGCACTTGTGCGCTCCATCTGCGGTATGCCGCACCGTGAGCCGCAAGCAGGACGCGCTCCTCTGTCCGGATCTGCACCGAAGCTGATGTGATGAAAAGAAGAACTGCCAGTAGCCCCGGCAGGGATGGGATTGCCAAAGCTATGCCCATCAGCAGCATGGCTTGCCCCACAAAGGTCGGGTTGCGGCTGAAGCGGAAAAGCCCGCCTGTGACCAAGGCACCGCTTTCACCCTGTCTGACGCCGACTCGCCAGGATGCTCCCATGGACATCTGCGCTGCAAAGGCCAGCATCGCACCTGTCACGGCGAGAAGCACACCTGCAACTCCCATCACGTGATGCCGGCCTTCGGTCCAGAACGGGTCCAGCTTGTGCAACATTGGAAAGACCAGCCACAAAAGCGGTCCGAGGAGCGCCAGCACGAAGGCCAGGCGAAAGCCAAGCGCAGCAAGACGCTCGGTCCCTCGTGCCCGCCCGAACAGCCAAATCGGTCGTCGCGCGGCACGTGCGGCCTCAATCGTGCCCCAGGCAAAAAACGTCAGATAGAGCGCCATGATGCCGAGGGCGATCCATCCCGTCTCTCCCAGCATCTCAGGCCTCCTTTGTCGGATCGAAACCCAGCAGACGCAGGGCGTTGAGCGTGACCAGAACCGTGGCCCCGGTATCGGCCAGAATGGCGATCCAGAGGCCGGTGATGCCCAGCACCGAGGTCACGAGGAACACGGCTTTCAGCCCAAGCGCCAGCGTCACGTTCTGCCTGATGTTGCCCATGGTCGCGCGGGCCAGCCGGATCAGGGCAGGGGCGTCGGTCACCCGATCCCGCAGGATCGCGCCGTCAGCCGTTTCCAGCGCCACATCGGTGCCTGAACCCATTGCCACGCCAACCCGCGCTTCCTTCAAGGCAGGGGCGTCGTTGATGCCGTCGCCGATCATCATGACGCTGCCCTGGCGGTTCAGGTCGCGGATCGCAGTCAGCTTGTCCTCGGGCATCATCCCGGCGCGGAAGTCTAGCTCAAGGTTTTGGGCAATGGCCGCTGCCGTGCGAGGATTGTCGCCGGTCAGCATGGTGGCACTGACGCCCAAGGCGCGCAGTTGACGAACAGCCTCGGCCGCATCCTCGCGCGGCTCGTCCTGCATGGCGATCAGCCCAAGCGGCTGCCCGGCCCGGAACACGGCAACAACGGTCTTGCCTTCCTTTTCCAACATCGTCGCGCGATGCAGGGCAACTTCGCCGATCCCGCCGATATCTGCAGCATGGGACGGTGAGGACACCCAGGCTTTTGCCTCGCCAACGATGGCTTCGACGCCTCGTCCCGCGAGAACGCGTGCGTCACGCGCAGCCGGGACCGGCACCTCGACCGCCTTGGCCCGGCGCAGGATCGCCTGAGCGAGAGGATGGTTTGAGCCGGCCTCGACGCTGGCCGCAACGGCCAGGAGTTCGGCTTCGGCAACGCCGGGGGCAGGGATCAGGTCAGTCACAGCCGGTTTGCCGCGCGTCAGGGTGCCAGTCTTGTCTAAGGCGACATGGTTGGTCCTTGCTGCCGCCTCGATGACGGCGCCGCCCTTCATCAGCAGCCCGCGCTTCGCTCCCGAGGATAGCGCCGAGGCGATGGAAGCCGGGACCGAGATCACCAGCGCGCAAGGGCAGCCGATCAGCAGCAGCGCCAAGCCGCGATAGATCCAGGTGCTCCAGTCCTGACCGAAGGCCAGCGGCGGAACCAGAACAACCAGCGCCGACAGCGCAATAACGGCGGGCATGTAGATCCGCGAGAAGCGGTCGATGAACCGTTCCGTGGGGGCGCGGGCCTCTTCGGCCTCTTCCACCAGGCGGATAATGCGCGCGATGGTATTGTCACTCGGGTCTTTGGTGACTCGGATGCGCAGGGCCGCTTCGCTGTTGATGGAGCCGGCAAAGACGCTATCCCCCACGCTCCGGGTCACCGGCACGCTTTCACCGGTCACCGGACTTTCGTCGATGCCGCTTGTGCCCTCTATGATATCGCCGTCCGCAGGAATGCGATCACCGGGACGGACAAGAACGACTTGTCCGATCTCCAGACTGTCGGCCGGAACGGTTCGTGTCTGGCCGGCAGCTTCCAGCAAGGCAGTCTTCGGCACGAGGTTTGCCAAGGCCCGGATGCCTTGGCGTGCCTTGCCAGCCGCGACGCCTTCAAGAACCTCCCCTACGGCAAACAGGAAGATGACCAAAGCCGCTTCTTCCGCAGCGCCGATGAGCAGAGCGCCTCCGGCAGCGATGGTCATCAGGCTCTCGATGGTGAAGGGCTGCCCCATGCGCAGCGCCTCGAAGGC
>NZ_NWMQ01000115.1:0-2868 GCF_002901215.1 Paracoccus sp. SY
GCAGCGGCAGACAGGGAGCCCGCAGCCCAAGACCACAGCGCTCCGGGCGAGCCCAAGGATCGCAGCCCGGAGGCGGATCTGGACACGCAGATGTCTCAAGCAGCCGCAGGAACTGCAGGACCCTCTCGGACGGCTGAGTGAACCCCTTACCGGGTGCCCATCGGATGCCCCATTGCGCCGCAAGGTTGCGCAATGGGTTCTGGTTCAGGCAGTCAAGCTCAGTGCCGCCGACCTTCTGTATTGTCCGGTCTGGCAAGCCGTTGCTGGCTGCAGGCACGGTATTCGATCGTCAGATGTCGAGACCCAGGTCCAGCACACGAACCGAATGCGTCAGCGCCCCAACCGAGATATAGTCCACCCCTGTCGCGGCCACTTCGGCGATGCGCTCCAGGCGCATGGAGTCCGACGCCTCCACCACTACGCGACTTTCGGCCATTGCCACCGCGCGGCGCATGGTGTCGCTGTCCATGTTGTCGAGCAGAACCACATCAGCGCTACCCTCATCCAGCACCTCGGCCAGCTGATCCAGGTGGTCGACTTCGATCTCGACGCGCATCATATGCGACGCCTTCGCCTTGGCGGCCTGGAGGACAGGACGGATGCCATTTGGATGAAGAACGCCAAGCTGGCGGGTTGACTGGACCTAAAGCCCTGGGGGGCCCTTGCAGCAGGTCGACAGTAGCCTCACAAAGCAGAAGGTTCTGCGAGAGCAATGACCGCAGAGTTTCGGCAGGCTGGGGTGCGGGCTTCCGGCACCATCAACAGGTGATCAGCAAGGCGCCTGGAACCAGCCCTGCCTGTTTAGTCAAGTTGTCTCATTCCATGCCCGTGGGTAATGGTAAAAGTGAGTTTTTTGTTAGGTGTTTCGTGCGTTTCCCTCTTTATGTCCTAGCATCCGCTAGTTCCCTTCTTGGCGCGGTTTCGAGCGGCGAGGCTGCAACGCTGAGCGCCACCGATCTGCTCAAGCAGTTCAACCTCATCACAAAAGGAGATGTCACCGGCAGTGCCGGGTTCCACGTCGATGGCCGGGTCCTTGTCGGAGGCGACTACAAGGTCGAGCTTGGCAGCGTCGTTTATATGAATGGCAAGGGCGATGCGTCCGACTTTGACGAGTTCGTTGTCAAGGGACGAGTGGATGCTCAGGTCCATGTGAACGGCGGTGGAAACGCTGCAGTCGGACAGGGCTTGGACAAGCTGAATATGAATGGTGGTGGATCGAAGTCGGCCTATGCTGAGGGTTCGGCCCCGTCCGGCCATGTCCAGGCGCTCTCGAATTATGCAGGCGATCTAGCGTCGATGGCGGCCTCGACAACCGGCATTGTCCGGCAGGGTTCGGTTCACGACCTCACCAACACCTACAACATCTCGGGCCTCTTGAATGGTATCGGTGTTCTGTCTCTGACTGAGGCCGACATCCGTGCCGATCGCGACTTTGTCTTCAACCTTGGCAGCGACGTGGACTGGGTGGTGGTCAACGTCCGTGCAACCGAGGCTGACAAGACGTTCCGGCTGGGCTCGACCTTCAAGGCTCAGCAAGGCGGCAGTACGGCCAGCAAGGTGCTGTGGAACTTCATCGGCTTCGAGGATGTGATCTTTGACGCCCAGTTCTCTGCGGGCGCCATCCTTGCCGATGGCAGCCGCGTGACGACCACTGCAGGCAACATCGAAGGCAGCGTCTTTTCTGACCGCTTCCACGGGTTGAGCGAACTGCACTTCACAGGTCTTGGTGACGGTCCCCTGCCTGGCGACGAGGTTCAGCAGCCTGCTCCGGTGCCGCTTCCTGCGGGAATGCCGCTGCTGCTGTCAGGCTTTGGACTCTTGAGGTATTGGGCACAAAGGCGCAAGCGCCCAGTCTACTGCCCGCCTAAGGCTCTCTAAGCCGGCTATCCCCGCCCTTTGCGGGGATCCCTCGATCATCTTTTCCGGTCGAAGCTATCCAGCCTGCCGCCTCCCTGTGGGCGGCGGGCCTTGCAGGGCGGCGAACTGGACGCGCCCATCATGGAGCGAAGGCAAGCGAGCCGCCCTGTGGGAAGGTTCGGCAGGATTGTGCCACCCTACAAAGCTAACGACGGGAAATTTGGCATACGACTTTTGTCGTGCTAGGATCGCCATGTGCAAAGGAGGGTGTGACATGTTCCATTCGCCCGAGCAGCACGACATCCGTTGGTCGGAGCCTAAAGCCGAGACGGAAATGTCAGACGATGAGGTCAGGCAAGTGTTCGACGCTTTGGTCGCAAAGCTCAACGAAGAAGAAAGATCAGCGTCAGGTAAGCGGTCAGTCAGTTCGATATGAAAAGTCCCCCTCGCCGACCGGCGGGGGTTTGGACCGGATCACCCAACTGCCCGCACGGTTGACCACAGGCTGTTTGCTCGATCCCTGTGGTCTCGCTTACAGCCTGCTGCAGCCTCCCACCTCCACTCTCAAGGTCGTTCCGGCGCGGGGCTGGACAACCGGGCTACCCCGCAAGCGATCTTCACCCAGCACGGGCCGAGACGGGGCCGCTGAACCGACGATTGCAGCCCCGTAAAGGCTGGCTCGGGACGAGACGGAGGGCGCGAGAAAGCTGCAAAAAAGGGGCAGGGGTCCAGGCTCGGGGCGCAGGCCGGCGCAGCCGGCTGGAGCCGGGAGCGCGGTCTCCGTCAATGGACGGGATGCGGCATATAAACCATAGAACCCGAAAAGAATTTTCTTCTCTTTCGCTTTATCCCGCACTGCCTTAGGCGCGATTGGGAAACCATTCCATTACAGGTTGAAGTGTCATGAACGCACCCTCCCACTTCGGCCAACATCTGCTCTCGGAGGCCATCAACACGGCCAGCCGTCTCGCTGCCAAGACAGGTGAGCTGCCGGATCTGAAAACACTGGCG
>NZ_NWMQ01000116.1:0-2733 GCF_002901215.1 Paracoccus sp. SY
TGCGGATCAAGCGTCTGTTCGCCCGTCGAGACGCGGGCATAGCCGATGAGAGGCATGGATGGCTCCAAGTTTGAGCTGTCAGTTGCCCTGCATACACAATCAAGACGTATAAGAAAACGGCCGTTTGAAGAACCTTTTAATCCCAGCTTTTTTCTAGCTCCGGTAGGGCGAAGGATGCAGCATTTCTTTGCCCTGCTGCTGTTTGCAGGTCCCCCATGTCCTGATCTTCCGCCAGCTACCTAATCCAAGTTGGGGACTCTCTATCTCGGCCAGCAGCGCTGCTTCGAGAGTCAACCTAGTAAGCCGCAATAACAGATCTAAATACGGCTATGAGGATCTTCCTGCATGTATACTGGAATATGGGAAGGGCAGGGGATGGGGTAAGTGGGGCAAATTCCGGGGCGATGTGAGTTTACGCCAGTGGCACGCGCACCAGATTGGGTAGCGGGGGAAGGAAAAAGGTTCATTGCGCCCTTGCCAGAAGGACTGCTCGGTGGCTTTGGCACCAACCTGCGGCGGTTCTGTCTCGTGCTTCATGCCCAGGGGCAGGTGACGACGGAGCGGCTGACCGCGATCCTGAACGGGATCGGCATGGACATCTCCAAGCGTCAAGTCCTGCGAATTTTGACCTTCGATCTGGATGGGTTTGTGGCGGAGGATCAGGCGATCCCTCCGGCAGGCCTGGCCACCGCCTCCTTTATCAGCCTGGATGACACCGGCGCCCGACATGCTCTCCGCGACGGCATCACCAGGCAGATCGGCGGCATGCGCTTCAGCGTCTTCCGCACGGGCTGTTTGAAGTCACGGCTGAACTTCCTGTCACTCCTGTGGGCCGGATGCGAGGATTACATCATCATCGACGCGGCGCTCGCCTATATGCGCCAGCGAAAGGTGGCGGCGGATCAACAACACTGCGGACCGCGGCCCCGGAGCGCGCGCCTTGACACCTGGCGGTCGGCGCGCCCTCCGGGGCCGCTCTGTTGCGCCACACCTCGTAACACTGGGTATCGCCTTAGCTCGTAAAGGTGGGCGTCGCTTGACAGACGGTCAGGGAAGCGCAGCGTTGAGTAATCCTCCTAACTCGGAAGAGGCAGTATTCGGAAAGCGGAGGTATCATTGAAGCTCATGTCAGCTCGCCTTCAGAAGGCCATATCTGAACGCCATTAAGCAAGTTTTTCCAGTCGCTGAACCTGAAAGCCGAAGGTGCGCCCCTTTCAGGGCGCAACGGTTCTTCAAGACAGGGGAAAGGTCAGAACAGGAAGTCGCCGGCGCTGAGGTCAAACTCGCCTTGGACGCGGATGCGAGCTTCTGCGCCTGTGTCGGTGTCGGTGTCGATGAACACCAAGGTTTCGCCCCCCTGAATGGTGTAGCGGACCTGATTCGACGATCCCGAGGCGAATGCCGCAGTCCCGATGAAGGTGAAGGGCAGGGCGGCAAGACCCCTGACGTCGATCAGGTCGCCTCCGGTGACGCCGCCACCTTCGAAGTCCAGGATGATGTCGCTGGCGGCCACGGTACTTGCGGCCAGGGTGGCGAAGACGAAGATGTCGTCTCCCGCGTCCCCCGTAAGTTGATCAACACCCAGCCCGCCGATCAGGACATCATTTCCGGCACCGCCGAACAGGAAGTCGTTGCCGCCGTTGCCGCTGATCGTATCGCTGCCGTCGCCCCCGGATAGACGGTTGACGGCATTGCTGCCGAAGAAGGTGTCGTTGCCGGTGCCCCCGATGATATTCTCGATCGCCGTGACAGTGTCAGACGTCGCGGTTTCCGGGCCGCTGCCGGTCACGATCGCGGTTGCCAGGGCAAGATCGATGGTCAGGCCCGTGCCATAAGCGCTGTAGTCGATGGTATCGACTCCCCCGCCGCCATTGAAGACGTCGCGGACGTCATCGACCGTCGCGATCAGCATGTCCGCGCCCGCGCCGCCCAGGATCGTGTTGGCCCCGCTGTTGCCGGTCAGGTTGTCGGCACCAGTGCCGCCCGTGACGTTCTCGACACCCAGAGCCGAGGTGAAGCCCGATGCGGAGCCGGTGGTCAGGTTCACCACCACATTCCCCGCACTGGTGCCATAGCTGAGCGTGTCGGTACCTTCCCTCAGATCCAGCAGGATGCTTTCGACACCCAGGATGCCGGCAAGCCCCGTCATCGACACGACCGAGGTTCCGTTCCAGATGGCGGTGACCGCGTTGGCTGCCGCGTTTCCGTCATAGCGGATGACGTCGGTTTCCGTCCCGCCATCGACCGTGTCGGTGCCGTCTCCCCAGGCAAAGCGGATCAGGTCGTTGCCGGCCCCACCCTGAATGTTGTCGTTGCCGGCACCGCCCACCAGAAGATCGGCACCCGCACCGCCGACCAGCGTGTCGGTGCCCCCTTGTCCATACAGCACGTCGTCGCCGTCGCCGCCGGTGACGCTGTCATTGCCGGAATGTGCATAGACGATGTCGTCCAGGTTTCCGCCCAGGATCGTGTTGGACCCGGTGGTGCCAGACCGAAGCACCATGGTTTCATCTTGGAAGGCACCACCCGGCGCGGTGAAACGCAGGTTGATCGTGTGGGTCTGGCCTTGGCCCAGGGCGCCGGTCAGCGTCATGAGCCCATCCGCGTTGACGGCGACCAGCGGACTGCTGCCCGCCCGAAGCGCGAACGTGCCGGCGCCGGTGTCGCTGATCAGTTCACCGATGGTGGCGTTGTTGCCGGGAAGCGCTGCGGCGCCGGGCAAGTTCGTTACCC
>NZ_NWMQ01000117.1:0-2666 GCF_002901215.1 Paracoccus sp. SY
ATCCGTGCCTTGCGGAGGGAGAGGTCCTTGGGACCTGTGCGGAGTGGGGGAGCGGCATCGCTGGAGAAGACCATCAGCGCTTCCAGAAGCGCAGCCACATGGGAACCCGCCAGCCGGAAGTAGCGGTGCCGCCCCTGCGCTTCGGCGACCAGGACCTCGCTCTCGACCAGCTTGGCCAGATGGCTGCTGGCGGTCTGCTTGGTGATCCCGCCAACACTTGCCAGCTCGGTTGCGGTCAGGGCGCGCCCGTCCATCAGGGCCAGCAGCATGGCGCTGCGGACAGGATCGGCAACCAGGGCGGCGATGCGGGCAATCTCGGGACCTTCCCTCATGGTTCGACGCTAATCGAACCATCCCGCGACGGCAATCGGTTAGCAGGAAGGACAGCATGAAGGGGGAGCCATGATCACCTGCATCATCACCTATGACATCGACCCGAACCGGCGCGAGCTGTTTGACCAATACGCCCGGACCTGGGGCCAGTGCATTCCCCGCTGCGGCGCTGATCTGGTCGGATACTTCGCCCCGCACGAAGGCTCGGCAAGCACCGCCTATGGCATCTACTCGCTGCCGTCCCTGGCCGAATACGAGACCTATCGCGCAAAGCTTGCTGCTGATCCCCTGGGTCGGCAGAATTATGACTTCGCCCGGCGCGAGGGCTTCATCCGCCGCGAGGACCGGCTGTTTGTCAGACTGGCCTCGGCACCCCATGGTGAGCGCGCATGATCGCCGTCATCTTCGAGGCTTGGGTGCCTGGCGAAGCCCAGGAGGAATATCTGGAGCTTGCCGCCAAGTTGCGGCCCCTGCTGGCTGACATCGACGGGTTCATAGCCATCGAGCGGTTTCAGAGCCTGACCACACCGGGCAAGGTGCTGTCCCTGTCCTTCTGGCACGACGAGGCAGCCATTGCGCAATGGCGTAATCTGCCCGAGCACCGCCGGGTGCAGGCTGCCGGGCGGGATCACGTGTTTGCCGACTATCGCCTGCGCATCGCCGCTGTCGTTCGCGATTACGGCATGACCTCCAGAGATGAGGCACCAGCCGACAGCCGCCTGATCCATGCCGAGGGCAGGCAATCCCCCAACGCCGCGCAAACATAGGCATCAAGTAACGGCATATAGCTCTGGTGTTTGGATAACCTGTCATCGGGTTCAAATCTTCCCCTGGATCAAGCTGTGGAGGGGTCCTTCTCTGTCAACGGCCGTGCGATATCCGGCCATGCGGCGGCGTAAAACCAGGCCAAGTGGTGGTGACCGGCGCCTGTGAGCTAACACGACGCAATATCCTTTCAGAACTTTGGTTGCTGCCTTTGACACGCAGGCCACGACCACCTCAACGTCCTGATTGCCGGAACGCGACAGGTATCGTCGGCCGCGTCATAAAGCGTGCGCAGTTCGGCTATGGTTTCAGTCGCAGCGGAAAAGCGCGGCTCCGCTCCCGCGAGGTTGGGACTGATATTCGTGGTTCTTCTTCATTCTTGCTTCAGGAAATAAGCTCTCACTTGTTGAAGTATGCTGCCTTCAACATGGGGCAACATGCCATGATCTAAGCCTCAGGGAAGCAACTCTTCTTCACCAGAATACCTCCCCTACCGTGCCAAAGGAGTTCTCCTTCCGCATCCCCTTAACTAGGGAGCGGCTGACCAGTGAGCAGCTTGCACAGGGATTGGTCCGGATGGCTCGCCTTCCCGTCCCGGGCAGAGGGTTTGGACGCGAGAGCAGTAGCGTCAATCGGGAACCGCCAAGGTGCAGCAAACCGTTGCATCAGGATGACTGTCGTGATGGAGGATTGATCATGCTGGCTCTCACGCCATTGCGCATCGCGCTTGCTCTACCAGCGACCCTATGGCTGGCGCCGCCCTCCTGGGCGGGCGACAGTTCGGGTCTCGATCCTGCGCTGATCGACCAATGTCTGGCCGACGCCTCAACGATGGGCGGACAACTGGATTGTGCCGGGGTCGGTCAGGAAAGCTGCCTTGCCTATGCCGAGGCGGAACATGGCGAGGTCGATCCGGTGGACCGGCAGCTGAACTGTCTCGACGCCGAGTGGCAGGTCTGGGAAACGCGGCTGACCGAGACCTATGACGAGCTGAAGGCTGTCGAAGAGGAACGCGGTGCCCAAGGTGCGGAGGCCCTGGTCACGATGGAGCGCGGCTGGATCACTTTCCGGGATGCCCGATGTGAATATGAGCGGATCACCAAGAGCGGCGGTCCGGTGGCCGAGGTCGGGTGCAAACTGAACGAAACCGCCCGGCAGGTGATTTTGCTGATGGCCTACCACCAAGAGCAGACATGAGGTTTCACCCGATAGCTGGGACGGTATGAGCCGCAGCGCCTACCCAGAAACCTCCACGCCCTGCCCCAGAGTAATGCGTCTGGCACGGAACACAAAGTCTCTCCACGCAACGGATCTATGCCAAGCTTCCTGACGGAAAAGAAGGGCTCGACGACTTACGGAGAAGCCCGGAACCCAAACCACTCAGCACGCCAAGCGAACCGCAATGGAAGTCGCATTGAACTATCCTCCATCTAGACCGGATATTTGGGCTTAAGCATGTGCTTACAATGCACTTGGCTCACCCGCGGCCGAACCGATTNAGGAAAGGAGTGATGTCGGTCTTCAGGGACTTTCCCGTTGCAAGGTCGGCAACAATCTCGCCGGTCATG
>NZ_NWMQ01000118.1:0-2454 GCF_002901215.1 Paracoccus sp. SY
ATCGACAAACAGAAAAAGAGAAATATCATCCTCCTGAAAGGGCATACGGTTCAAAGGCCCTTTGCTTGATCGCGTTCGCAAAGGACGCCAAGAAAAAGCAAAAACAATCACCAACAGGAGGGAAGGATGAAAACTGTCCTTGCAATCACGGTCGGACTGGCGGCGTCGGGCATCAGTGCTCAGGCCGAGGAGATCAACGTGATGTCGTGGGGAGGCGCCGTGGCGGCCGCCCAGATGGAGGCCTACCACAAGCCCTACATGGCCGAGACGGGTATCAAGATCAATTCAATCGATGCCGACAACCCTGCCGTCCCCATCAAGGCGCAGGTGGAGGTCGGCAACGTGACGGTTGATATCGCCGATGTCGAACCCTCGGATCTGGTCCGGCTCTGCGACGAGGGGCTGCTGGAGCAGCTTCCCATCGAGGAACTGCCTGATGGCAGCGACGGCACGAAGGCCGCCGATGATTTCATCGAGGGCGGCCTTTACGACTGCGGTGTGGGTATCCTGGTTTATTCCACGGTGATCGGATACCGCGGTGACCAACTGGAAGGTGTCACGTCGGCCAGCGACTTCTTCGATCTGGAGAAGTTTCCGGGCAAGCGCGGCCTGCGGAAGGGCGCCAAGTTCTCGCTTGAACTGGCCTTGATGGCCGATGGCGTCGAACCCGCAGACGTCTACACGGTTCTTGCCACACCCGAAGGGATCGACCGAGCCTTTGCGAAGCTCGATACCATCAAGAACAACACCGTGTGGTGGGAGGCAGGGGCGCAACCCGTGCAGCTTCTTGCCGATGGCGAGGTCGTCATGACGACCGCCTATAACGGGCGGCTTTTCGATGCGGCCATCAACGAGAACAAGCCCTTCGAGATCCTCTGGGACAACCAGATCCTCGACTTCAATCTTTACGTGATCCCCAAGGGCGCGCCCAACAAGGATGCGGCCTGGACCTACATCAAGTGGGCCACCCAAAGCGAGCGGCAGGCCGATCTGACGCGCTACATCAGCTATGGGCCGGTGCGGAAGTCGGGTTCGGCAGGGGTCGGCCTTTACAAGGACGACAAGACCGAGATGGCGACCTATCTTCCGACCTATCCGAAATACCTGGATGACGCCTTGACTTCGGATGTCGAATTCTGGGCGAACTACGACACCGAACTCAGCGAACGGTTCAACACCTGGCTGGCGAACTGATGGCGAGGGGCGGAGGTCGATCTGCCGCCTTTGCTCATGAACCGAAGGAAACGGCGATGATGGGCGATGCGTGACGTGGTGAGATCCTTGTCATGAAGCATGTCGGAGTAATCGGGGCAGGGGCCGTGGGGCTTGCCTGTGCCTTCCATCTTCGCAGGGCGGGATGCCGCGTCACCCTTGTCGATGGCACGGGTGCGGTATCGGGTGCTTCCTACGGCAATGCGGGAACGTTCGCCCCCTATGCCTGCATCCCGGTGAACAACCCTTCGGTGTTTCCCAATATCCCGCATTACCTGCTGTCGGGCGACAGTCCATTCCGCATCCGGCCGGCCTATGTGCCGCGGATGCTGCCCTGGCTGGCCTCGTTTCTGCGCCATTCGACGCCCGTCCGCTCGCGAGCATCCTCGGCGGCGCTTGCCACGCTGCTCCTCAAGGCGCAGTCCGGGTGGGATCCCATACTGGACGCGGTGGGACGTGACCTCATCGACGGGCAGGAATGCCTTTATCTTTACGAAACAGAAGCTGCCTTCCACGCCTCACGGCCCGACCTGGACTATCGCAGGCAGCTTGGCGTCGCATTCGACCTTCTGACGCAGGCCGATATTTCTGCCTTGGAGCCGGCACTGGCCCGTCGTTTCACCCAAGGGGTGCTTTTCCGGGGCAGCTGGCGGTTTCGGTCGCCGCACCGGCTGCTGCTGCAACTGGCCGAACATCTTGCCCGACAGGACGTGCACCTGATCCGAGAGGAGGCTTGCCGGATAGAAACGGGCGATGAGGGCGCGATCCTGCACGTCAGGACAGGGGCACCGCTTGCCTTCGATCAGATCGTCCTTGCCGCGGGGGCGAAGTCGCGCGCCTTGGCCGCAAGCTGCGGCGACAGTATCCCCTTGGATACGGAACGAGGCTATCATGTGGCCTTCCAGGCGGGCGAAGGCCTGCTGTCCCGACCCTGCGGTCTGGCTGAACGGGGCATCTACATGACGCCGATGATGGGGGAACTGCGTGCAGCCGGCACGGTGGAACTGGCGGGCTTCACGCAAAAACGCAGCGCCGGCCTCTTGAACCATATCGAATCCTCGGCCCGCGCCGCAGTGCCCGCGCTAAGTGGTCCCACCACCACCTGGCTGGGCTTCCGCCCCACCTTGCCTGACGGCTTGCCGGTCATGGGCTTCTCGCGCCGATCGAAGCGGGTGATCTATGCGTTCGGGCATCAGCATGTGGGCCTGACGCTTGCCGGCATGACCGGCGAGATTGTTGCCG
>NZ_NWMQ01000119.1:0-2080 GCF_002901215.1 Paracoccus sp. SY
TATGGCGCGCGCAAGGTCTGGCACCAGTTGCGCCGCGAAGGGCACGATATCGCCCGCTGCACGGTGGAGCGGCTGATGAAGGCGATGGGATTGCAAGGCGTTGTCCGCGGCAAGAAGGTCATCACGACCCACCCCGATGCGGCTCAGCCTTGCCCAGACGACAAGGTGAACCGGGCCTTCGTCGCGGACATGCCAAACCAGCTATGGGTCAGCGATTTCACCTATGTCTCAAGCTGGCAGGGCATGGTCTATGTCGCCTTCGTCATCGACGTCTTCGCCCGGAAGATCGTCGGCTGGCGCGTCTCGAGCTCGATGACGACTGGTTTCGTGTTGGATGCTTTGAACCAGGCTATCTGCCAGAGGACCCCATCCGAGACTGACAAGCTGATCCATCATAGTGATCGAGGCAGCCAATGCGGATTCAATCGGTCGTCGCAACACCCCGTTCCTGGAGGTGTAGATGACGACGGGCAGGCGAAAATCCAAACGGTCCACGCGGCGCAAATTGTGCTCGCCAGGGCGGCCACCAGTCTGGCAGCGTGAGAATCTGTGTCGGTTCTGGCAGGAGATCGCGGCAGGCCTCTCCAGTGAAGAGGCAGGTATCGTAGCCGGTGTCTCTGCTCCTGTTGGAAACCGCTGGTTTCGGAGTTCTGGCGGAATGCCCCCCACACATCTGGCCCCATCTGCACCGCAGCCGAAAAGCCGCAACCTTTCCTTTGCCGAGCGTGAGGAAATAGCCTTGGAATGTGCTCGGATGACCGGGGTGCGCGCCATCGCCCGCAAGCTGGGGCGTTCGCCCAGCACGATCTCGAGAGAGATCAGGCGTAACTCCGCGACCCGTGGCGGAGACTTCGATTACCGTGCCCTCACCGCGCAATGGCACGCGGATCGTGCAGCCCGACGTCCGAAAACCAGCAAGCTCGCACGCAACCAACCCCTGCGCGACTACGTGCAGGACCGCCTCGCTGGCTTGGTCGCCACACCGGAGGGCGTCGCTTTTGATGGACCCGTCGTGGTATGGAGAAAACGGCGTGCGGTTCATCGGCAAAGTCGACGCTGGTCCTTGGCATGGAGCCCGGAACAGATTGCGCAGCGCCTGAAGGTGGACTTCCCTGAGGACCCGAGCATGCGCATCAGTCATGAGGCAATCTACCAGGCCCTCTACATTCAGGGGCGTGGCGCCCTGAAGCGGGAGCTCTCCGCCTGCCTTCGTTCCGGCCGGGCGCTGCGTCTGCCCCGTGAACGCGCCCGGAACCGGGGCAAGTCCTTTATCGAGGATGCGCTAATGATCAGCGATCGTCCGGCCGAGATCGGTGACAGGGCGGTGCCGGGCCACTGTGAGGGCGATCTCATTCTTGGTCTCGGCAGCTCGGCGATCGGCACCTTGGTTGAGCGAACCACGCGCTTCACAATGTTGCTGCATCTGCCGCGGATGGAGGATCATGGCAAGGCCAAGTCCCTCAAGAATGGGCCGGCCCTAGCCGGTCATGGCGCCGAAGCCGTTCGCGACGCCATTGCGGGCACTATCATGGAACTGCCAGCACAGTTGCGCAGATCACTGACCTGGGACCAAGGCGCGGAGATGGCGCAACACGCCCGGCTCCGGGTTGATACCGGCCTAGACGTCTACTTCTGCGATCCGCAAAGCCCTTGGCAGCGCGGCAGCAACGAAAACACCAATGGCCTGCTGCGCCAATACTTTCCCAAGGGAACGGATCTTAGCCGGCACAGCGCCGACGAACTGAGCGCTGTTGCCCATGCGTTGAATACACGTCCGCGCAAGACACTCGGCTGGCAAACACCGGCAGAGGCACTCGACCGGCTACTGAAAGCGGATATGATCGACGGTGTTGCGACGACCGGGTGAATCCGCCCAATACCTGTCGATCCGATATACCGAACGGCTGGCTGAGGCAGGCATCGACACCTCGGTCGGCAGCGTCGGGGACTCCTATGACAATGCCCTCGCGGAAAGCATCATTGGTCTGTTCAAGACCGAGGTCATCAAGTTCCTCGGACCCTGGAAGTCCGTCGGTCAGGTCGAATGGGAAACTTTGAAATGGGTCGACTGGTATAACAA
>NZ_NWMQ01000012.1:0-103852 GCF_002901215.1 Paracoccus sp. SY
TCCGGCACCGGCATCTTGCCTTCCCGCCATTTGGCAATCTTCCGACGTTCTTCAAAACTCAGGTGCTGGTAGTGGGAAGCCATTCGTCAACCTCATGCAAATACCTGTATTACTCTGTCATTTGCACTTTGTTTGTGAATCCACCCTTGGCGGTCGTCAGGCTCATGCGAGAGAGTTCGACGTTCTACTTCCCTGAAACAACATAAGCAGTGGGCTTTGGGCCATGCGCGCGCCTGACCATGATGTCTGGCGGAGGCGTGGTTGCGGAACTCACTTTTTGAGGTAAGTTCCCCTACCCACTAACCTTATGCCAAGCGTTCGATCCCGACGTTTCCAAGCGCGTTGAAGCGGTTCATGAGTGGGCATGGGTCAGCTTGCGATCAGCTGCGTTTGGGGCTGACAATCGCCCGCCACACCTCTTCGGCGACAGAGGAGTGCGCGGCTCTGAGGCGGGCAGCCATCAGCTGCAAGGATTGCGCACCCCAGCGAGGGGTCAGATCTGCAAGTTGACCGGACACTATTTGCGCCCGCGCCAGCGCCTCGGGAACCCACGCCACCGCGGTCCCGGTTGCGGCGAGTTGCAGTGCCGCCAGCGTCAAGGCCGTCTCCGCTTTGGGTCGCAGGGTAACCCCGGCGATGCGGGACCTGATGTCATCGCGCAAGACGCGGCCGAAGAAGACCTCATCAGGGTAGGTGACGACTGGCAGCTCACCCCGTGCAATATCTGCCTCCAGCCCAGCGAGACACGATGCCGCAAAGACAGGGATCAAGCTGTCGAAGCCGATTGAGTGCAGTTCCACGAAGCCTGGCTCTATCGTCAGCGGCTGCCTGGACGTCGTGTAGAACAGCATGATGTCGGAATGCCGTGTCAGCAGTTGCATGTAACACTCGTCGCGATTGCCTGAACGCAGCCGAATGCCGATGTCATGCGATGCGGCGATACGCTGCACGAAGGCTGGAGCAATGGCGGTCGTAATTGCGTGCTGGCTGGCAATGACGACGTGCGTCCGGGCGTGGGAGTCGTCGCCTAAGGCCGCGGCCAGGCGGCGCAGCCGCAGCGCCAATTCGCGCATTTCCTGGTATTGCTCGAAGGCGGCGGGATGCAACTCGACAGGTTTCCGCGTGCGGTCGAACAGCTCGGTGCCAAGCTGATCCTCGATCATGCGGATACGGCGCGAAAAGGCGGATTGGGAAAGGTTGCGCCGTTCGGCCGCACGGATGAGCGAGCCGGTGTCAGCCACCGCGAGGATATCTTCAATCCATTCCAGCCGCATTATTTACCCTCATAATATGCTCATCTTGCATAGTGTTCGCTGAAATTCGCATTTGCAAGCGGCGCCATCTCGACGGATGATGCACTTGTCGTCACATCAAGGATTGCTCCTATGCTGCTGTCACGGTTTCCCCGTATCTTTCTGGCGCATCTGCCGACCCCGCTGGAACGGCTCGACCGCCTAACGCGAGAGCTTGGCGGACCCGAAATCTGGATCAAGCGCGACGACTGCACGGGGTTGTCCACAGGCGGCAACAAGACTCGAAAGCTTGAATTTCTGATGGCAGAGGCTGAGGCCCAGGGCGCCGAGGTGGTGATGACGCAGGGGGCGACCCAATCCAATCACGCCCGTCAAACCGCCGCTTTTGCCGCCCGAATGGGGTATGAATGCCATCTCCTGCTTGAGGATCGCACGGGCAGCAAGGATGCTGACTACAATCATAACGGCAACGTCCTGCTGGACCACCTGCATGGGGCCACGACCGAGACATTCGACGGCGGTCTGGACATGAATGCTGAACTGGAAAAGGCGGCAGACCGGATGCGCGCAAAGGGACGCAAGGTCTATACCATTCCGGGCGGCGGCTCAAACCCGACCGGGGCGCTGGGTTATGTCAACTGCGCCTTCGAACTGCTGGGACAGGCCAATGACCGAGGCCTTGTCATCGACCATCTGGTACATGCGACAGGAAGCGCCGGCACGCAGGCGGGGCTGATCGCGGGGCTCAAGGCGATGAACGCCCAGGTTCCCCTTTTGGGAATAGGCGTGCGTGCCCCCAGAGCCAAGCAGGAGGAAAACGTTTTTGCTCTTGCCCAAGCCACGGCCACGACGATTGGCGCAGCGGGCGCGGTGAAGCGCGAAGACGTGGTCGCCAACACCGATTATGTGGGCGACGGCTATGGTATCCCCACTCCCGGCGGGATGGAGGCCATTGCCATGTTCGCCGAACTTGAAGGCATCCTGCTCGACCCGGTCTATTCTGCCAAAGGGGCGGCTGGATTGATCGACTTGATCCGCAAGGGACGCTTCAAGAAAGGCGAACGGGTGGTTTTCCTGCACACGGGCGGCGCGGCCGCGTTGTTTGGCTATACTGCCGCTTTCGACTTCAGCGAGCGCCGCATTCAGGCGGCATCGGCGGCCTGAGCCGTGGCGCCTGCGTCCCGGTTCCAGCCACTTCACCCCGGTGCGCTGCCCCGACCTTCAGCGGGGCAGCCGCAGCCTTTTCGCTTCAATGACCGACACAAAGATCTTGTCCGCTTGTTCGAGGGCGCGTTGTGACGGCGCCGCGGCGGGTGGGAATCCTCGGAGGTATGGGACCGGAAGCAACGGTCCTCCTCATGGCGCGCGTGATCGGCGCGACTCCGGCACGGGACGACAGCGACCACATCCCCTTGATCGTGGACCAAAACCCGCAGGTCCCGTCTCGGATTTCGGCGCTGATCGAGGGGATCGGCGCCGATCCGGCCCCGGTTCTGGCCGCCATGACCCGCAGATTGAAGGACGCCGGCGCAGAGGCCTTGGCAATGCCCTGCAACACCGCCCATCATTACGCGCCCGCGATCCGCGCAGCTGTAAGCATACCGCTGATTGACATGGTCGCGCTCTCTGCCAAGGCTGCCCTGCAAGCCGGACACGGTGCAAAAATCGGGATCTTGGGATCACCTGCGATCCAACGCATTGGCCTGTTTGATACGGCGCTTGAGAAAGAGGGGATGACGGCGATCTATCCTGCCGATCAGACCGCGTTGCTGGCGGCAATCCGCACGATCAAAAGCGAAGGGGCGACACCTGCCGCACGCGCCGTTCTGGCAAGTGCGGCCAGCGATCTTGTCCGCCAAGGGGCAGCCGTCCAGCTTGTTGCCTGCACCGAGTTCTCGGTGATTGCCGATGCCGCCAGAGAGGAGGCTGACGTGATTGACACGCTGGACGTACTCACGACAGAAATCGTGCGTTTCGCGCGCCGTGGGGACCAACAATGCTTCGGCGGCCAAAACACGCATGAGAGTCGATCGAACCGGAGTTGATGGAGATGCACTGCCAATAGTACTTGCGCTTTACAGAAAAGCAGCAAATCGTAAGATCAGCTAATCAAAATGCAGCTTTTCTAACACTGGCTGTAAGACAATCTTCCACTTAACAAGGAAGCCAGCGTGTCTATCAGAATGCTCAAGACGCTGATCGCGGTAGCCGATCATGAGACATTTAGCGCAGCAGCCGATGCAGTATTCGTCACCCACGCTGCCGTTAGCCAGCAGATGCGCACGCTCGAAGCCCAGTGGCAGGTCGAGATCTTCGACCGTTCCACAAGAACACCGGAATTTACGCCTATAGGACGTGCTCTGCTGGCTCGGGCACGCGAAGTTGTCCGCGCCTATGACAACATTGTCCCTTCGGTGCTTGGTGATGACGGACTGAAGGGCGAATTCACCCTTGGTGCAGTACCCACATCGCTTACGGCCATTGTCCCGTTCTCGACCGCGCTGCTGAAAGCGAACTGTCCTGAACTTCATGTCAGGCTGTTTCCGGGCTTGACGACCCATCTGGTTCACCAACTTGAACGAGGGGCCTTGGATGCGGCAATTACGTCGCGGCCAGGGATCATGCCGCTGGGGCTTCTATGGCAGCCACTTGCGCGCGAGGAGATGATTTTGATCGCCTCCCGCAAGGTCAAAAGCGACGATCCGGTCCAGGTGCTGCAATCCAACCCATTTATTCGCTTCTCGCGCGATGCCGTGGTCGGCACGCTTGTGGAAAAGTGGCTGGAGGATAACGACATCACCGTGCGCGATACCATGGAACTGGCAAGCCTTGAAGCAATCTACGGCATGGTGCTGGCTGATCTCGGCGTGTCGATCATTCCCGAACCTTGCATGAAGGTTGCCAACCAGCCGCCCCTGCGCCGCATTCGCCTTGCTGAAGACGGTGGCCCCGTAAGGGAACTTGGCTTGACCTACCGAAAGGACAGCACGAAGATGCGCGTCATCGAGGAAGTTACTGCAGCTATCGAGCGTGCATTGCAGATTGGCACGTTCTCCCCCGAAGCGATCGCGCAAGCCGTCTGACATGAGCATCGAATTTCTTGCCGTCCTTCTGGCGGGCGCATTTGCAGGTGGGCTCGTCAACGGCCTTGCAGGCTTTGGCACAGCACTTTTCGCGCTTGGCTTTTGGCTCCAGGTCTTGCCGGCGGCGCAGGCCGTCGCCATTGTGGTTGTCATGTCCGTGGTCAGCGGCTTGCAGGGGCTATGGACCGTACGCAGCGAGATCCGGCGCAACCCTGCAAGACTGGCTCGTTTCCTGATGCCGGCGCTGATGGGGATACCGCTGGGGGTAGGTCTGCTGTCACTCGTCAGCGCGACGATGCTGAAGATCGTGATTGCGACGTTCATGCTGCTTTACGGTGGGTTTTTCCTTATCCGCCGCTCTCTGCCGCGCTTCGAGCGGAGTACGCCGGTCCTGGACAGCTTTGTGGGGTTCGCTGGGGGAATTTTAGGCGGTGCGGCATCGCTTTCAGGGGCGCTGCCGACCATGTGGTGCGCCATGCGGCCCTGGCCAAAGGGTGAAACTCGCGCGGTGCTTCAACCCTTCAATGTTGTCGTGTTGGCCCTTACAGCGATGCTGTTCCTGCTGAATGGGCTCTACACGCCACAGACCTTGATGCTGATGGCAATTGCCCTGCCGGTGACGATGATCGGCGCGCAAGTGGGGCTCGTGATCTTTCGGCGGCTTGCGGACGATCAGTTCCGTTTCCTGCTGATCTTTCTGATGTTCACCTCGGGCGCGATCCTGGCCTTACGAGAGATGGTGTGACACGCCGCCGAGGCTCTGTTGCACAAATCCTGAGAGGGATTCATCCGGTGAGTTCAGTTTGACAGCTGGTCGGAATGAGCAAACCGACACCGCGACCTACAAGACCAGAAACTGGCCCGCCTATAACAAAGCGCTCAAGCGTAGGGGTTCTGAGTTCCAGGTCAGGGTCGCAGTCCTGAACGGCTTCACCACGCTGGAACACCCATCACACATCCCGCAGGACAGGTCCGTCCGGGGAAGAGGAGCGCCCAGCCCTCGGCCGATTGTGCATCATAGCCCACCTCCGATAGAAATGATCAAGGGCGGCAAATTGCTTTGCCGCCCCTGTCCGTTGATCCGTGTGCCAGTCGTCATACCGGATTGTAGAACGGCGCAGGGATCAGGATCTTGTTCTCTATGTGATCCACCAGCGGGCGCATCTGTACCGCATAGGCCTGCCATTCATCAGAAGCCTGCAGCGCCTTTCGACGTTCCCAGCGGTCGTCCATGCTGTCATAACCCCACATGTGGACCACCTGATTAAGCGGCCCGATGTCGGTGAAGTAGTAGCCCATCATCTTCCCGAGGATACGCGTCTGCACGGCCAGCCCCTCTGCCTCATAGAGCTTGAGGAACTTTGAGACATTCCCGTTCTTCAGGGTATAGGTGCGCATGTCTATGAACATGGGTCGGTCCTTCCGGTCGAGATCAGATGTGGAGCAGCAGGATTGCGGCCAGCGCGAAACCAGCGAGGATGGCTGTCAAACCGCACACCATCGCGATCGCGCGGGGCCCGACTTCGGCCAGCTTGCGCAGCGAGGTTTTCATTCCAAGAGCCGCAATGGCCGTGATGAGGCACCACCGCGACAGTTCCAGCAGCAATGTGGTTACCGCTTCGGGGATGAAGTCGGTGCTACCGATAAGAACCAATGCTGCAAATCCCAGGACAAAGAAAGGAATGGGCAGCGTGCCGCCAGGTGTGGCGCCTGGGTGGCGGGCAAAGCATAGAGATAGGGTAACAACCACAGGCACCAGCAGCGCGACCCGCAACAGCTTGACAAATGTCGCGGTGGCTCCTGCCTCGTCCGAGACCGAATAGCCGGCGCCTACGACCTGCGCCACATCATGGATCGTAGCACCAAAGAACACGCCCATAGCGTGGTCCGACAGGCCCAGCGCCGCGCCGATCATTGGATAAACGATCATGGCAAGGGTTGAGAGCGCCGTCACGGCGATGACTGTGAAGACCGTATCTCGTTCATGGTTGGGGTCGTCCTTGGGAAGGACAGAGGAGATCGCCAGCGCCGCCGAGGCGCCACAGATCGCCACTGCCCCGCCAGTCAGCAACCCGAAGGGTAACGTTCGCCCAAAGATGCGCGCCAGCAGGACGCCCGAGCCAATCGTCAAGGCGACGCCCCCCAGCGTGATGCCGACAACCGGCAGTCCTGCCGCAGCGATCTGCTGGACGGTAATACCAAGACCGAGCAGCGCCACGCCGAAGCGCAGCACCTTCTTCGAAGCGAACTCAACTCCCTGCGCGGTCGTCGTGTTCGGCTCGGCCAGAAAGCTAAAAGCCATGCCCAGCAGCAGCGCCATCAACATGACCGGCGCGCCATAATGTTCCGAGATGAACTTCGCCGCCAGCGCGACGGTCACGGCCGAGACGATGCCTGGGAAAAGCTCGCGTCCCCGCTCCAGCACCCGGCCAGGCACCTGCGTCACATCGGCGGCGGTCATCCGATCAACTCGTCTGCCCGATTGTCCGTCTCGCCGAAACGCTTCAGTACCGCTGGCTTGGTGCCTTCATAGACGCGCTCCAGATTTTCGGAAATCTTGGCGTTCTCGCGTTCGAACAGACAGTTGCCCTCAAGGTCCGAGGCGACAAGGAACGGTCCCATTCGGTTGCATTTCAGCACCCACATGGCTTGGGCCAGACCCAGTTCTTCGTGCCAGTGGACCGCCTCGACATTCTCGACCCCGCGACCAAGAAGCGCGCCGGTGCCATAGCCGACGGTGGACAGGTAGATGGCACCGTTTGGAACAAAGTATTCCTTGTAGTCCTTTGATGACATGCCGCCCTTGCCGACGATCAGCTTGGCGCCCGACTTCGCAATCCATTCTGGAAGCCATTTCGTGAAACGGAAGCTGGCCGTGGCTGTCACTGCGCCCATGTCGAAGCTGCCGTCCTTGCGGATGCTGGCGGCGGGCGAGCAATGGAAGTTCGCCGCGCTTTGAGACGGCAACTCCATCGGGATATTCGCCTTGTCCTCCAGAGCGCGCATGTAGACGCCCTCGCGCGCCGTATACATCAGCCCACTGAGATAGACGATGTCACCCAGCCGAAGCGCTGCGATCTCCTCGGGGGCGGGGGTCGTGGACAGAACGACTTCGCGCAGTTTCATTCGGCGGCCTCCAGTGCGGGTTCCTTGTTCCACTCGACCGTCTCGCGGCGCTGATATGGGGTAAACCAGTCTGGATCGGTGCGATGCTCGACCCGGCCATCCGCGAAGATACGGGCCACAGCGCGGCGCGAGGACAGGCAGAAGGCATGGACCGACATCTGCATCCCGCCAGTGTGGCAGTAGCCGACCTCGATATGGGCATCGATAACCATGTTCTTGCCCACGAAGCCCATTGCGCCCATGCCGATCGAGTTGCCGAGTTCCTTCAACTCCTCCTCCAGCGCGGCAATACGAGGGTCGGCATTGCGGTCGCCCACCGTGCGCAGGCAGGCCGCCCGCTTGCCCAGCACCATGCAGGTGTCCTTGCAGCCGCCCAGGCCGATCCCAATGATCGCCGGCTGGCACGCCAAGCCGCGCTTGCCGAAGGCCACAAGACTGTCCAGATAGAAGCGCTTGATCCCCTGGATACCATCGGAAGGGAACAGCATCCGGTAATCCGTACCGAATAGCCCGCCCTTGTGGACAGTGATGAGGTCGATCCACTCGCCCTCGGGCTCGTAGCCGTATTCGATTTCAGGCGCACCGATGCCGACGTTGTTGTCGTGGTCCGTGCGCCACAGGGGATGTACGCGGTTTGGCCGCAGCGGCACCGACTGGGTGGCGTTGGCGGTGGCCCGCCGCAGCGCCGCTTCCAGGGCAACGGGGCCGCCCTCGACACGGGCATCGTTACCCATCTTTACATACCAGCGAGGGGTTCCGGTATCCCCGCACATCGCCCGGCGATCCTGTTTGGCGGCCTCGTAATTTTCCAGCATCGCCTGAAGCACGAAGGACGACAGGTCGCCATCCTCGGTTCGGGCAGCACTCTTGAGGCCGTGGAGATAGTCCTCGGGGATCTCAATCGCGGCCTTGGCCATCAGATCTTCGGCAGTGGATTGGATGAGTTTGATGGGGATCACGTCTTTTCCTCCTGAAACTGGCATGGGCACGGCACTACTCGGCCGCGAGCAGCGTTTCGGGCTCGCTTTCGGGCAAGATGGTTTCGCCGGGGCGGACGATCGTAAACTGGACGTCCTCGCGTGTCAGGGTCAGCTCGCCCCCGCGCATCTGCGCCAGTGTGAAATACGAGCTTTCCATGTCACCCGGTTCCGGAAAATCTTCCCGGAAATGGGCGCCACGAGAGTTTTCGCGCAGTTCGCCCGCACGCGCGATCACAGCCGAAATTTCGGTCAGCGAGGCCACGTTCAGCCAATCGTGCCAAGTCAGGTTGAAGGCCAGATTCGAGGGATCAACGCCGGTGTCCATCAGCTCGGCTTGGATCTCTGCAACCCGGCGCTGACCGCGTTCCAGTCCTGCGCCGGTCCGCATGACACCCACGTCCTCCCACATCGCTTCCTGCAGTTTGTGGCGCAGGCTTTGCACATGGCCCGGCTTGCGGGTCAGCGGATGGATCGCCCGCTCAACCTCGGCGGCGAGTATGTGCTCATCAGGCTCGCGTAGGCCCATGCGGCGGACATCCATGCCCATGACGTCGCCCGCGACCCCACCGAAGACGGTGGAGTTCGCAACGCCGTTCCCGCCCAGCCGGTTCGATCCATGCGCCCCGCCCGCGTCCTCGCCGGCGACATACAGCCCCTCCATTGCGGTGCGGGTGTCGGGATCGACCACGACGCCGCCCATGAAGTAATGCGCCGTCGGCACAACCTCGACCTTGCCCGCGGCCAGGTCGAAGCCGCAATCGGCGCAGCGCTTGACCATGCCCGCGAATTTCTTGCGGACATTTTCCGGGCCCAGATGGCCCATCGAGATGAACATGCCGACCTGTTCGGGATTGTTGTTCTTGCGCATCTCGGCATAGATGCCACGGCTGACCACGTCGCGCGTCGCACGCTCGCCCCGCGAGTCATAGTCGAACATGAACCGCTCGCCCCTGGCGTTCAGAAGCTGGCCGCCCGCCCCGCGCAGCCCTTCCTCCAGCACGGTGCCAGTCATGCGGGTATGATCGCCCGCCAAAAGGCCGGTCGGGTGGAACTGGACCATCTCCATGTCGCGCAGCGGCAGGCCGACCCGCAGCGCCATCGCCAGCCCGTCCATGGTCTTGTCGCCCGAGGGAGTGTGATATTTATACATGGTGGGACCGCCCCCGGTGCCCATCATCACGCATTTCGCGCGAACAAAGCGGAAGCGCCCAGTCCGCATGTCGATGAACAGCACCCCGGACAGCGATGCGCCATCGGGCGTGGGGACCAGGCCAATAGCACGGTGTTCCTGCAGTTTCTGGATCGGGCGCGCCAGCACATGCTCCATCAGGCGGCTGATGATCTCGATACCCGTCAGGTCGCCCTTGTGGACAGTGCGGTCGGCGGTCTGGCCCGCGAAGGCCTTCTGGTGCAGCGTTCCGTCCGCGTTGCGGTCGAAGAAACAACCGATTTCATTTTCAAGCTCGGTGATGCGGACCACAGCCTGCTCGCACAGCCGCCAAGCCATGTCCTGATTGGGCAGCCACTTGCCGCCGTTGATCGTGTCCATGAAGTGCCGCTCGACGGTGTCGCCGCCGCCAAGCGCAACGTTGTAGCCGCCCTGCACCATGCGGGTGCAGCCGCATTTCCCGATAAGCCCCTTGACGGCAAGGGTGATGCGGGTGCCGGCAGGCGCGGTCTGCTGGGCATGAAGGGCTGCGAAAAGCCCAGCCCCGCCTGAGCCGAGGATCAGAATATCGGTTTCTTCGCGTTCGATATGGACGTTCAGGGACATGATTTTACACCGCTCGCAAAAGGAAAGTGCCCGAGATCAGGAAAGCCCCGGCGACCGAAGCCGCGGCCAAACTCTTTTGACGCGCGGACCAGGGCAGGAATTCCAGCGCGAGCAGCCGCAGCCCACCGAAGAAGTGGATCGCAAGCAGGAAGACCAGTCCGAACTCGGCGACCTTGACGAGTGGGTTCGCCGCAAAACTCAGGAAGTGATCGAGGCTCTGCGGTTGCGTTACGGCCATCGACAACACGTAGAAATGTGCTGGCAGGAAGAGCGCGAGCCCCAGCCCCGACACACGATGCAGCATGTAGGCAAGCCATAGCGGATGTTGGCGATGCGGCTTGAATTTCACAGCATTGTCACGGCCATTACAGCCCGCGCCCCCATCAGAAGCAGCACGATCCCCGTGCCCCAGGTGAAGATTTCAAGCCATCCGCCGCGAAGCCCGGTCGTTTCGTGGACGATCACCCGCAGCCCAATGGCGGCATGGATCGACACGGCCAAGACGAAGCTGCCGTAGAACAGGAACCACAGGATGCTGCCCTGCGTGCGGCCCAGTATCTCGGCCGTCGAAAGCCCGCCCTGGATCGCGTAGATCATGACCGCGATATGACCCAGCACCAGCGGCGCCATCACCATCGCGCTGAGCCGCTGCGCCATGTAGAGACGAAGGTTAAGCATCGTCAGGCGCTCCGCTTGAAGAAGGAAGACGCAACCGCACGCTTCAGGCCAGCGATAGCGCCGAGGGGATCGAGTTCATTCGGGCAGTAGCGTGTGCAGCTTCCCTGCGTGTGGCAGTTCAAGCACCCGTCAGAACCGGAGACCGCGTCAAGGATCGCACCTCGGTCCTGCACCTTTTCGTCGTTATAGAGTGTCCATGCCCGCTGCAGGGCTGCGGGGCCAAGATAATCCTCGTTTCCCGCCACCGTGTCGCAAGCTGCGTAGCAAACAGAGCAGTTGATGCATTCAATGCCCTTGTTTGCCTCAACCCGGCCAGAAGACTCCGGATTCACTTTCTGGATCGGCTCTTCCCTCGTACGCGACGGGCGATGAACGCCGCCTGCCTTGACCCATTTGTCGAAGAACGGGTCCATATCGGCGGCCAGATCCTTGATGACCGGTAGGTTCCGCAGCGGTGCGATCTGAAGCCGGTCGCCATCCAGCACCCGGCTGACATGGGTCCGGCAAGTCCAGCGCGGCTCTCCGTTCACCATCATGGCACAGGAGCCACACATTCCGACACGGCAGGCATAGCGATAGGTGAGGGTGGGATCGGCGGATTGCTGGATCCACGTCACGACGTCTAGGACTGTCTGGCTATCCTGTGCAGGAACATGGAAGGTTTGAAAGGCACCGCCATCTTCAGTACCTCGCCAGACCGAAACCTGCAGGGTCTTTTCATTTTTACTCACAGCGCACCTGTTGGCTGGACCTTTCCACCCAACTAACTCGAGAGAACGACTAACACAAAATCCTAAAATCTAACCTAATATGTAATTTTTTCTTACATGTTGAGTGGAGGATAGCCAAATCGCAGCAAACCGCCGAAAAATAAGTGTTCTCTAAAGCCCAACCGACTTGTAAGAAATTTTTTACATAGTCATTAGAATTAATGTATTTTATTAAAATAACCTATCCGATACCTTCTCCCTGAGGCACTTCGTCCAATCACGACACCTGTGCCTGACGACGACGAGGAGAGGTGCCAAGGAAGGATTTCCTGCTATTCGGATCCGCGATCAGGCGCCAAGGCATCTGCTGCAAGCTTGGCCTGCGGACTACCAGCAACGACCGCGCATCGTTCGGGAGGCGATGTGCCAGCCAGACACCAGGGAGGAACCATGCAGCCAAATGAGCCGCTGCTCGCAGTCGAGGGCGTGACGCTCCAGTACAAGACGCCGCAGCATCTGATCACAGCAACCTATCGCGTCAGCTTCGACGTGCATCAGGGCGATCGCTTCATTCTTCTGGGTCCTTCGGGGTGCGGAAAGTCCACGTTGCAAAAGGCGGTGGGTGGCTACATGACCCCTACCGAAGGCGAGATGAGGCTCAAGGGTCGCAAGATCACCGAGCCTGGCCCGGACCGCATGATGGTCTTCCAGGAGTTCGACCAGCTTCTGCCGTGGAAGACTGTCAAGCAGAACGTCGCCTTCGCCTTGCAAAGCGCCAAACGGATGTCACGCCGCGAGGCCGAGGAGAAAGCCCTGCATTACGTGGACAAGGTCGGCCTTTCGAAATTTGCCGACAGCCACCCGCACATGCTGTCAGGCGGCATGAAGCAACGCGTGGCCATCGCACGCGGCATGGCGATGGAACCAGACATCCTGCTGATGGACGAACCCTTTGCGGCCTTGGATGCCCTAACCCGGCGCAAGATGCAGGACGAACTGCTGAAGCTGTGGGATGAGACCCGCTTCACCGTCCTGTTCGTCACCCACTCGATCGCCGAAGCGATCAAGATCGGCAGCCGTATCCTGCTGCTGTCCCCCCACCCCGGCCGCGTCAAGGCAGAGATCAACAGCACGACCGATCCAAAAGAAGCCGCAGAGCTGGAACGCTATATCCACGAGACGCTCTTCGCCCACGAAATCCAGGAGGAGGTCGAACATGTCTGAAGCCATCGCAATCGATTTTAGCCAGCGGGCCACAAGCAAGCGTGCCGAGATCTTCAACAAGGATGTCGAAGGCGGAGGAGAGGAGCTGACGGTCATCAATCAGAAGCTCTCGACCTTCGAAGTGCTCTATCGCGAACCAGCGCTGCGCAAGCTCGTGATTCTGGTGGTCCTGGCCTGTATCTGGGAAATCTACGGCCGCACGCTGAACAACGAACTGCTGTTCCCGACCTTCACCGCAACGGCCAGTGCATTCTTCAGCTCCTTGATTAACGGCACCCTGCTGGCGGCGGCGTGGGTTTCCCTCAAGGTCCTGCTGATGGGTTATGCGATCGGGATCGGGCTGGCTGCGGTACTGACGGCGGTGGCGATTGCCTCGCGCATCGGAACTGACTTCCTGGAAACGATGACCTCGATGTTCAACCCGCTGCCCGCCATCGCGTTGCTGCCGCTTGCACTGATCTGGTTCGGCTTGGGCAATGCCAGCCTGATCTTTGTGCTGGTTCATTCGGTAACCTGGGCAATCGCGCTGAACACCCACTCAGGTTTTCTGGGTGTGTCCAAGACACTGAAGATGGTTGGACGGAACTATGGTCTGAAGGGCTTTGCCTTTATCACCAAGATCCTGATCCCGGCGGCGTTCCCATCAATTCTGACTGGTCTGAAGATCGGCTGGGCGTTTGCATGGCGAACCCTGATCGCGGCCGAACTGGTCTTCGGCGTATCCTCAGGCTCCGGGGGCCTTGGCTGGTTCATCTTCGAGAACAAGAACATGCTCGACATCCCGATGGTCTTTGCCGGCCTTCTGACCGTGATCCTGATAGGCCTGGTGGTCGAGAATCTCGTCTTCCGCACGATCGAGCGCCGCACGATCCAGCGCTGGGGAGTACAGCACTGACATGCGACGACAGGAGGCCCCGCCTGCGTGGGACCTCCGACATTCGCCGCAAGGGCGGCACATAGGGAGGAAGGAAACCATGAAGAACAACATGCTTTCAGCGATTATGGCCCTGGGACTTGCCGGCTTCGCTGCAATGCCCGCAGTTGCCGAAGTCACCCAAGTCCGGCTCGCCAAGCAGTTCGGCATCGGCTACCTGCCGCTTACGCTGATAGAAGAGCAAGGACTGCTGGAAAAACACGCCGCCGAAGCCGGGCTTGAGATCAAGGCGGAATGGCTGCGCTTTACTGGCGGCTCGGGGATGAACGAAGCACTGCTGTCGGGCAACCTTGACCTCGCTGCAGGCGGCACACCGCCGATGCTGACGATCTGGGCACGCACCCAAAACAACATGAAGGTGAAAGGGGTCACGGCGTTGTCGTCGATGCCGCTTCACCTGATTACCGTCGATCCCGAGGTCAAGGAGCTGAGCGACTTCGACAGTTCGGACAAGATCGCTCTGCCAGCTGTAAAGACGTCGATCCAGGCGATCACCCTTCAGATGGCGGCCGAAAAATATCTGGGCGAGGGTCGCCATGCCGATCTGGACGCTTTCACCGTGTCGATGGGCCACCCTGACGCACAACTGGCGCTGCTTGGCGGGCAATCAGAGATCAACGCCCACTTCGGTTCGCCGCCGTTCCAGAACCTGGAACTCAAGGACGAACGCGCGCACAAGGTGGTAGACAGCTACGATGTCGTCGGGGGGCCGCACACTTTTACGGTAGTCTGGAGCCGAGCTGAATTCGTGGAAGAAAACCCCGAGTTCATGAACGTCTTCATGGGGGCATTGAACGAAAGCATCGACTTCATCAAGTCCAACCCTGAAGAGGCCGCCCGGATATGGGCCGAGGCCGAGTCCTCACCAATGACGCACGACGAAATCGTGGCGTTGATCACCGATGAGCAGACACGCTGGACCACCGAGCCGGAACGGCTGCTGCCCTATGTAAACTACATGGCGCGCGTAGGTCTTATCCAGCACGACACCAACGACTGGCGCGACCTCTTCTTCGAGACAGTGAGCGCCGGCGCAGGAAGCTGAGCCCAGGTAGCTATCCCCTGCCCCGGCGCGGACTTCGGCGCCGGAGCAGGAACTGAACCATTCCTGTTGCCAGTTTTGAAAACGTCAATGCAATGGGCGAGCCTCGGCTTCTGCGGCGGGAGCCACGGGTGCGGCAACACCAAGAAAGGTCCGAAATGTCCGCACTGGCCCGTATCGCGACCAAGTGCTTTTCGTCCTCTTCATCCGCACGCGCAATCTTCTTCGACAGCATCTCGCAGGTTTCCTGATTGCGGTTTTTTGCCGTGGTTCTTAGGCAGAAGGAGAATGAACCTCATCAGGTTCTCGACGCCCGCAGGACCAATCGCCTGCAATGTGACGTCGCCGAAGAACTCCAAGGCTATGCGGCCGGTTGCCACATACTTGTTGCGCATATGCTGAGATAGCATGAATCAGGGAGTTGTCGACGGCCATCTTGAGCGTGACCGGAACTTGGTTCACCGTCGTGAGATCGCTTGCAAGGTGGTCGGCAATCAATTCCTGTGCGCCTCTGGCGATATCGTCTCCCTCCTCGAAGCGGAGTTCGGCCTCTTTCAACGCACGCGACTTTGCCAGAGCTTGGCGCCCGAGAGCGCCGCTGAAGGGGATTTCCAGCCTCATGCCGAGGTTGGAGGCTGCCTCAAGCAGGCCTTGCTCGATCACCTGATAGTCACGGAGTTTCGCGGCCTCTCTCGAGGTGGCATTTTCGGCTTTGAGCTTTCGAACCCGCTCCTCGATCAGTCGAAGGGTCATGGCCCAAAGCATCCAGGTCCAGGATGATGCGGTGCAGTTCGGCGCGCATCATTTCGTCAAGGATCGCCTTTATCTCGGTAGGGCGGGCAGAGTTGCAGCGACGAAAATAAAAGACGGGGCCGCGCTTGAGCAGGTACAGACCTGCCGTCTTGGAGTTGGCAGGGCGTCCTGATGCTTTTGCATGCAGACTCGGGTGTGACAGAGCGTGTGCCACAGTCTGTGTCACAGCCAAGCTACCTAGGCGGACAGAGAGATTCGTGAGAGCTACAAGCTCCTGATGTCCAGAATTTTCTGATGCATTTGGCTGGGGCGGTAGGATTCGAACCTACGGTACACGGTACCAAAAACCGATGCCTTACCACTTGGCCACGCCCCAACTGTGTGGGGGTGAATAGCCAAGCCCGCGGGGGGGTGCAAGTCGAAAATTCACGAAACTTGTTTGTCTTGCGGCGGCGCTTTATGCCGCCCGGATGGAACAGGTGGATCTTCTGATAATGGGCGCCGGGGCGGCAGGATTGTTTTGCGCGGGATCCGCCCTGCGGCAGGGACGGCGCGTGATGGTGATCGACCACGCGCGCGATCCGGGCGAAAAAATCCGAATCTCGGGGGGCGGGCGATGCAATTTCACCAATCTGGCAAGCGCCCCGGATCGCTTCCTGTCCCGCAATCCCCGCTTCGCCGCCAGTGCCTTGGCCAGGTTCACGGCTTCCGATTTCGTCAGCCTGGTGGATCGCGCAGGGATCGCCTGGCATGAAAAGACGCAAGGGCAGCTTTTCTGCGACGGCAAGGCCACGCAGATCACCCGAATGCTTCTTGACCGGATGCGGGGGGCGGACCTGCGGATGCAGCTCCGGCCCCAGGCGGTGACCCATGACGGAAACGGCTTTGTGGTCAACACCGAACAGGGCGCGATCCATGCCGCGCAACTGGTCGTGGCCACGGGTGGCAAGTCGATTCCGAAGATCGGTGCGACCGGCATCGCCTATGATATTGCGACCCGATTCGGGTTGCGGCTGGTGGACACGCGTGCTGGCCTTGTGCCGCTGACCTTTGCCGAACAGGAGCTGGCCTTGTGCCGCCCCTTGGCCGGGGTTTCGGTCGAAGCCCGGATCAGTCACAGGGGCGGGCAGTTCCGCGACGCGCTGCTGTTCACGCATCGCGGCCTCAGCGGGCCGGTGATCCTGCAAATCTCAAGCTTCTGGCAGCCGGGGGACAGCTTGCAGATCGACCTCGCCCCCGATCACGACGTCGCGGCGGACCTGAAGGCCGCACGGTCGGGGGCCGGGCGCGCGTCCGTTTCATCCGTCCTGGGCCGCAGTCTGCCCACGCGACTGGCCGCGGCAATCTGCGAGGAGATGGGACTGGCACAGGCGCGGGTGGCCGATCAGCCGAACACCCGGCTGGATGCCATCGGCGCGCGGGTGAACCGATGGCAGGTCCGGCCCGTGGGGACCGAGGGCTATCGCACGGCCGAGGTGACGCTGGGCGGCATCGACACCCGCGACCTGGATGCGCGCACAATGCAGGCGCGCAAGGTGCCGGGACTGTTCTTCATCGGCGAATGCGTCGATGTCACAGGCTGGCTGGGCGGCTATAACTTCCAATGGGCCTGGGCATCGGCCGATGCGGCGGGTCGGGCCTAGCCCATCACCGGATCGGCCTTGGCCAGCCGGTCGAACGCCATCAGCGAGGAGATCAACGCGGGCATCTGATCCAGCGGGATCATGTTCGGCCCGTCCGACGGCGCGCAGTCGGGATCCTCGTGCGTCTCGATGAACACGCCCGCCACCCCAAGGGCCACCGCCGCCCGCGCCATCACGGGCGCGAATTCGCGCTGACCGCCCGACGATCCGCCCTGCCCGCCCGGCTGCTGCACGGAATGGGTCGCGTCCATGATCACCGGATATCCGGTCCGCGCCATGATCGGCAGCGACCGCATGTCGGCAACCAGGGTATTGTAGCCGAAGCTGGCCCCGCGTTCGGTCAGAAGGATGTTGTGGTTCCCGGTCGAAGCCACCTTGTCCGCCACATTCGCCATGTCCCAGGGGGCAAGGAACTGACCCTTCTTGATGTTGACGACAGCGCCCGTCCTGCCTGCGGCCAGCAGCAGGTCCGTCTGGCGCGACAGAAAGGCCGGGATCTGGATCACGTCCGCGACCTGCGCGGCGCGAACCGCCTGGTCGGCATCATGCACATCGGTCAGCACGGGGCAGCCCAGCCGGTCACGGACCGTGGCGAGAATTTCCAGCCCCTCGTCGATCCCAACTCCCCGACGGCCCGAAAGCGAGGTGCGATTGGCCTTGTCATAGCTGGCCTTGAAGACATAGCCCGCGCCAGCGCGCGCACAGGCCTCTGCCATCCGTTCGCCGATCATCAGCGCATGGTCCAGCGTTTCCAGCTGGCAGGGTCCGGCGATCACGACCAAAGGCAGATCGTTGCCGCAGGACAGATCGCGGATGCGGATATGCTTGGGCCGGGTCATGTGGATACCTGTTCGCGAAGAATGGACGCTGTCAGCGACAGCATCAGATAGATACCCGAAAAGATCAGAAAGGCCACCAGCGTATTCTGGAAGGCCTTGGGATAGGTCGCCTCGTCCGGGGCGACGGGGGCCACCGACAGCGACAGGTAACGCACCTGCTTGTTGGCCTCGATCCGGGCGGCCTCCATCTGCGCCGCAGCCGTCGCCAGTAGTTCCTGGCGCGTCAGCAGGTCGCTTTCGGCGATGCGCAATTCGCCCGAGATCAGCGCAAGGGAATTGCGATCCTCGCCCCCCTGGGTCAGTTGCTGGCGGGTTTCGGCGATCATCTCCTCAAGCCGGGCGATGTCGCCGCGCAAGGCGGCCACGCGGCTTTGCAGGGGCTGGGGATTGGACAGCAACTGGCCAAGTTCCAGCCGCTTGGTCGCCAGTTGCGTTTCCAGGGCCGACACCTGGTTCATCACGACGGTCCCTTCCGCCACCGGGTCCAGGACGCCCAGCGTCTGCTGCAATTCCTGCACGCGGCGCTGCGCCGCCAGAACCTTGGCCTCGGCGTCCTGATAGATCGCGATGGCCCCTTCCATCTGGTCGTCCCGCAGCCGAGAGGTCATCCGGTCCACCTGCTCTTCGGCATAGGCGATCAGGGCCAGCGAGAAGTCGTGGCTTTGCTGCGGATCGGGTGCGATCACCTCCATGTCGATCATGCCTTCGGTCGGGTCATAGCCGATCTTGACCGACTTCTTGTACAGGTCGAACATCTCCTCGTTCGTGGCGTCGGGGGCCAGACGCTTGACGGGATCTATGGCGGGATCCTGGAAGGCCTGCCGAAAACCCTTGTCTGCATCCAGCCGCAGCATCGCATCGCGCGATGTCAGATAGCTTTGCACAGCGACGGAATCGGTGTTCGTCGCCAGTTGCGATCCCCCAAGCAGCCCGCCCAGCCCGCCTGCCGAGGCGCCGCCCTGGCCTTCCGCCGACTGGATCCGGAACTGCGATACGGTCGCATAAAGGGGCGAGGCCACGCGGAAGTAATACCACCCGGCCAGGGCCGTCGGCAGGATGACAAATGCCAGAAGACGCAAGGCCAGCAAGGCCATCCGACGCCGCCTGCGCCGGGCGATGTCCTGCTGGATGCGAAAGATTTCGGCTGCGCGCTTTTCCTCGGTCAGGACTTCGCGCGAAGGAAGGTCGGGGCGCGACGGCGCCACCTGGGTTCCGGGCTGCGGCACCGGGGTGGCTTGCTTGCGCGGCATGATCGCGGGCGTGTTCGCGGCCGGCTTGGCCTGGGCGCGGCTTCCCTCGCTGGACAGGATCTGGCTCAGGGCTGCGCGATGCGAGGGGTCGATCCCGCGTTGGCGCAGGCGCAGCACGGCTTCCTCGTCGAGGCAGCCTCAATCTGGTGCAGCGCGGCGATGCGCCGGGCGATGCGCAACTGGCGGTCGGACAGGTTTTCCTTGCGTATCAGGGCAAGCTGCGCGTCCAGATCACCGTCGGATGCCTTGTCTTCGGCAGGGGCCGGGCCGACATGCGACAGCCCGTCATCGACCGGATCGGTCCGCATCAGACGTTCGCGTTCGTCATCCTGCGCGGTGTTCGCCACGCGCTTGCGGACCGTGACCCGGATCTTGGCATCGGCCGAGGGCTGCGCGCCATCCTGCGCCGAGGGCCGGACGGATTCGGCGGCCGAGGCGTGATACCGGCGGACCTTAGGCGGTGTAGTCATAATACTGTTTCGCCTCAGCAAGGGATTCGAAATGGTAAAGCCGCCCGTCCCGCAGGATGGCGGCGGACCGGCAGAACTTCTCGATCGTGGCGGGCTGGTGGGACACGATCACCACGGTCGAGGTCTTCAGCCGGTCGTAAAGCACCGCCCCTGCCTTGCGGTTGAATGCCGCATCGGTGGTCTGCGGCATCCCCTCGTCGATCAGATAGATGTCGAATTCCAGCGCCAGCAGCAGCGCGAATGTGAACCGCTGCCGCATCCCGGCCGAATAGGTGCCGACCGGCATGTCGAAATATTCGTCGATATCGGTCAGCCACCGGGTGAAGGCGGACACATAGTCGGGATCCAGGCCATAGATCCGGGCGATATAGCGGGCGTTTTCGTTGGCTGAATGCTTGGTGACAACGCCGCCCATGAAGCCTAGGGGGAAAGAGATGCGGCAACTGCGCCGGATCGTGCCCTCATCGGGCTTTTCCAGCCCGCACATCATGTTGATCAGCGTCGTCTTGCCGGTGCCGTTCGGGGCCAGGATGCCCAGGGAATTGCCAAGTTCGACCCGGAACGAGGCGCGGTCCAGGATCACCTTGCGCCGTGTTCCCGTCCAGAACGACTTCGAGACGTTGTCGAATTCCAGCATTCGCCCTTCCTGCCGCCGCGCGACCCCTTCAACCCTTATGGGCAGGCGAGTGCGCTGTCCAGTTTTCCCCTTCGTGATGCATGTTCCACATTTGTTTGTCACCCTTCATTCCCGGCGCATTTTCACTATCTCTGCCTCATGTCGCTGCTCGAACGCTCCATCCAGGACTGCCGCCTCTGCGCGCCGCGCTTTGCGGCCACCGCCACTGCGCATGAACCCCGCCCCGTGACCTGGTTCCAGCCCGCCGCCCGCATCCTGGTCGTGGGGCAGGCGCCGGGAATGCGGGTGCATCTCAGCGGCCGGCCTTTCACCGACCGATCCGGCGACCGGCTGCGCGACTGGATGGGGATCGGGGAATCGGTCTTCTATGACCGTGACCGCATCGCCATCGTGCCCATGGCCTTCTGCTTTCCAGGCTATGACGCGCGCGGGTCCGACCTGCCGCCCCCGCCCGTCTGCGCACGGACCTGGAGAGCCAGCGTCATGGCCGAACTGCGACCCCGGCTGACGCTTCTGGTCGGCGGCCATGCGATCCGCTGGCATCTGGGGCTGCGCGACGTGACGGGCGCAGTGGCGTCCTGGCGGGATCATGCCCCATCGGTCTTTCCCCTGCCCCATCCGTCCTGGCGCAACACCGGATGGCTGCGCCGCAATCCCTGGTTCGGAAACGACCTGCTGCCGGAACTGCGCGCCGCCGTCCGGGCCGAACTGACGCGCAACGACTGACCCCGGTCTTTGGTAAGATACCGGCGTGGAGCCGGTTGACAGGCGATACGGGCCGGGCCATGCCCGGTCCATGACAACCGACATCCAGATCGCCCGCGCCGCGCGCAAGCTGCCCATTGCCGACATTGCCGCCAGGCTGGGCCTGGCCGAAGACAATATCCTGCGATACGGCCCCGACAAGGCCAAGATTTCGCACCAGACGCTGGAGGGGCTGGCATCCCGTCCGCGCGGCAATCTGGTTCTGGTCACGGCCATCAACCCCACCCCGGCGGGCGAGGGCAAGACCACCACGACCGTCGGCCTGGGCGACGCGCTGAACCGCATCGGCAAGCGCGCGGCGGTCTGCATCCGCGAAGCCAGCTTGGGCCCGAACTTCGGCATGAAGGGGGGCGCAGCGGGTGGCGGCCATGCCCAGATCGTGCCCATGGAGGAGATGAACCTCCACTTCACCGGGGATTTCCACGCGATCACGGCGGCACACAACCTGCTGGCGGCGATGATCGACAACCACATCTATTGGGGCAACGACCTGGACATCGACACGCGGCGCATCACCTGGCGCCGCGTGATGGACATGAACGACCGCGCGCTGCGCGACATCGTCGTGGGCCTTGGAGGGGTGTCGAACGGTTTTGTGCGCCAGACCGGCTTCGACATCACCGTCGCATCCGAGGTGATGGCGATCCTGTGCCTGTCGCGCGACCTGAACGACCTGCACGCCCGCCTGGGGCGGATCGTCGTTGCCTATACCCGCGACCGCCGTCCGGTGACCGCACGCGACCTCAAGGCCGACGGCGCCATGACGGTGCTGCTGCGCGATGCCTTGCAGCCGAACCTGGTGCAGACGCTGGAAAACAACCCCGCCCTGGTTCATGGCGGGCCCTTCGCCAATATCGCCCATGGCTGCAACAGCGTGATCGCCACCGACGCCGCGCTGCGCCTGTCTGATTATGTCGTGACCGAGGCAGGCTTCGGGGCCGATCTGGGGGCCGAGAAGTTCTTGGACATCAAGTGCCGCCTGGCTGGGCTTTCCCCTGCCGCTGCGGTGCTTGTGGCGACCGTCCGCGCGTTGAAGATGAACGGCGGCGTTGCCAAGGACAACCTGGGGGCCGAGGATGTGGACGCAGTCCGGCGTGGCTGCGCCAACCTGGGCCGGCATATCGAGAACCTGCGCAGCTTCGGCGTGCCGCTGGTCGTGGCGGTCAACCATTTCCACGGCGACACCCCGGCCGAGATTGCCGCCCTCCAGGACTATTGCAGCCGTCACGGCGTGACCGCGATCCTGTGCCAGCACTGGGCCAAGGGCGGGGCCGGTGCCGAAGACCTGGCCCGTCATGTCGTGACCCTGGTTGAGAAGGGCCAGGCCGACTTTCATACCCTTTATCCCGATTCGATGCCCCTGTGGCAGAAGATCGAGACGATCTGCACCCGCATCCACCGCGCCGCCCATGTCGAGGCCCTGCCCGGCATTCGTGCCCAACTGGAAACCTGGGAAGCCGAGGGTTACGGCCACCTGCCCGTCTGCATCGCGAAGACGCAGTATTCCTTTTCGACGGATCCCGACCTGCGCGGCGCCCCCGAAGGCCATGTCATTCCGGTCCGCGAAGTCCGGCTGAACGCAGGTGCGGGCTTTGTGGTGGCGATCTGCGGCCAGATCATGACCATGCCGGGCCTGCCCCGCCATCCCGCCGCAGAAACCATCGGCCTGAACGACCTGGGACAGATCGAGGGTCTGTTCTAGGCAGCCAACCGCAGATTGGGCCGCGGCGTGCGCCAGCAGCGATGGATAGCCATGTGCAAGGCCACGACGGTGGCCAATGTCGGCCGCAGCGCCTCGTCCTCCTGGTCGGCCGTTCCGAAACCGATACGGGCCGGGAATGATCCGTCCGGCCGCTGGCTGGAGATGACATCGGCCAGCATTTCCCTGACATCATGGTCGGGGTCGATCAGGCAAAGGCAGAAGATCATCTGCACCAAGGGCAGCAGCTTGCCGTTGCGCTGCGCCCAGTCCGCAAGACGCAGGCAGTTGGCAAAGGCGTCGCCATAGCTGCGTGCGCTGGCAAAACGCGGCCTTTCTGCTCCGAACCGATAGGCAAGGGACAGAACCGTGGCATAGGTGTCGATCATGCCTTCGTCCAGCCGGTCCTCCGGGATCGGCTGCCGCAGAAAGGCCTCGGCCTGTTCGGGCAGCAAGGCCTTGGGCTTGCCGGTCATGGCCGGCGAAACTGCGGTCGTCTGGACGTCGGATGCGAGGGTCGAAGAACAGCAATCGTCCGAGGCGGCCAGAAATGCCACGTCTCCGAAATTCGCGAAGTTCAGTTTATTGTTCTGATATCTGCCAAGAAGATTATCAAATTCATCATCTGAAATTCGACTGCGGAGAAAGGTTCTTAGAGGTGTTTCAGCACCGCGAAGTCCCGTGCAGACATGTGCCGCAATCGCGATATCCGCCAGCCGATCCAGGGATTCGGGACCGCTTGCCATCAGTTCGATCCGGTTGCGAAGCCATTGCTGGCCGCGGGCGGCAATCAAGTTCAGCAACTGCGCATAGGCGGAGTCTTGCAGCATGATTGTTTTCCTCTCCGAAAGTCGTAGTTGGATTAGAAAGCCAGATTAACGGATTGGCAATAAATTCGATTGCATCCTGCCAACCTGATTGCTGCAAATGCATGGAAAACACGGTGAAAAACTATTTAAAACTGGTCGATACTCCGGCATCGGCCGGATCAGCGACCAGATATTGGGAAAGCGAACAACCGCCGAAAGCGGGACAGGTTCCCGCAACTTGCAAAAAATTCACGCGCCGCAACTGGGGCGGGATCATGTGCTGAGAAATGGACAGGATGGCGGAGTGGAAGGGATTCGAACCCTCGAGACGGTTTCCCGCCTGCACCCTTAGCAGGGGTGTGCCTTCGACCACTCGGCCACCACTCCGCCGGCCGGTATAGGGATGGCCCGGGGTGGTGACAAGAGCCTTTTTTGGCCCCGTCACCCCCACCCTCAGCCCTTGCGGCGGAAGGTGGCGTAATGCGGCACGCGGCCCTCGCGCAGGGCCTTCTGTTCATAGCGGGTGCTGAGCCAGTCGTCCCAGGCGACCGGGCTGTCGCCGATCAGGTCGAAGCCCGCCTGCGGCACCTCCTCCAGCGTCTGGCGCATATAGTCGGGGATGTCGGTCGCCACGCGGAACTCGGCGCCGGGCTTCATCACGCGGGCCAGGGGGATCAGGTGTTCGGGCGTGACAAAACGGCGGCGGTGATGACGCGCCTTGGGCCAAGGGTCGGGATAGTTCAGGAAGGCCCGGCTGATCGAGGCATCCGGCAGCACATCCATCAGGTCGCGCGCGTCCCCTGGATGAACGCTGACATTCGTGACGCCGGCGTTGCGGATCTTGCCCAGCAGCATGGCGACGCCGTTGATGAACGGCTCGCAGCCGATGATGCCGATATCGGGGTATCGGGCCGCCATGTGGACCATGTGCTCGCCCCCGCCGAAGCCCACCTCCAGCCAGATGGGGCGGTCATCGCCGAAGATGGCGGCCGGGTCGATGGGGCGCCGGTCCGGGTTGTCGCCCACGGTGATACCGCGCGGGCGCAATTCGCCCAGATCTTCGGACAGATAGCCCTTCTGGCTTTGGCGCAGGGTCTTGCCATGCCGCCGCCCATAGAAATTGCGGCGCGGCGGGTTCGGGTCGAAGGTGGATTTGGATGTGTCGGACATGGCGGGGGATTGCACCGCGCTGCCGGCCGCGTCAAGGCCGCGCCACCTGCCTTCGGTTTCGCGCAAAAACAAAGGCGGCCCATCCGCAGATCGCCAGTTCCAGCAAGAAGGTCCAGTGCAGGACAAAGCTCTGGACCCACCAATCGTAGCGGGCCGGGACGACCACAAGATTGATCTGGGCATCGCTGAAGGGCATCAGCCAGCCGATTCCGGCTGCTACGCTGTCCAGGACCATGTGAAGCAGCAGGCTGGCAAGTGCTACGCCGATGAACGGAAAAGCCTGACGCCAGCCCAGTCCTTTCGAGATCAGCGACAGGATCAGCGCCAAGGCCACCCAGAACAGCGGCCAGTGAAAGACGAATTCATGATGAAGGTTCTGCCGATCATTGACCAGATAGAACCACACCAGATCAAGGTCGGGCAGGACGGAAGCGACCAGCCCTGTTGCAATCAGCCCCGTTGCGGCAGGATGCCCCCTGCCCAGTCTTTTGCCTATCAGATAGCCGGCAGGAAGATGGGCGATCAGCACCCCGCCCTATTCCCCCATCAACCGGCTGATGATGACCGTCACCTCGGGCTTCTTGCCGATTTCCTCCATCGCGACCTGGCGGGTGATCTTGCGGATCGCTTCGTCCATCTTGGCGTCGTCGCGCACCACGCGGGCGTCCGCGCCTTCCAGGAACTCGGACAGTTCGCCCTCGATATGCGCGCCCAGATCCTCGCCGCCCCGGGTGCGGCCGGGCAGGCCCATCAGTTCCACCCAGGCGTCGGGCAGGACGTTGTCATCCTCGTCCACGATCACGCTGACAAGCGCGTGGCCGTTCAGCGCCATGCGGATGCGGTCGCGGACCACGCCGTCCATGGCGCCGATCAGCACGGTGCCGTCCAGATACAGCCGCCCGGTTTCCACCTGGTCCACCACGCGCGGCGCATCGCCGGTCAGGTCCAGCATGGTGCCGTTGGTCGCGATTTCGGCCGCGATCCCCTTGGCGCGGGCCATCATGACATGCTCGCGCAGGTGCAGATGCTCGCCATGCATGGGGATGACGATCTGCGGCTTCAGAAGCTCGTGCAAAGCCGCGATGTCCGGCCGGTTGGCGTGCCCCGAGACGTGATAAAGCCCGTCATCGGCGTCATACACCTCGACCCCCAATTCGCTGAGCGAATTCATGATCCGCCCGACAGAGCGTTCGTTGCCGGGGATGGTCTTGGAACTGAACAGGAAGCTGTCGCCTTCCTTCAGCATCAGCCCCAGGTAACGCCCGCGGGACAGTTGCGCGCTTGCGGCACGACGTTCGCCCTGGCTGCCGGTCGCCAGCAGCATGACCTGGTTGCGCGGCAGGCTGGCGGCTTCCTCGGGGCCGATGGTGTCGGGGAAATCCGTCAGGACGCCGGTTTCCAGGCCCACCGCGACCATCTTGCGCATGGCCCGGCCCAGCAGGCAAACCTTGCGGTTCGCGGCAATGGCGGCATCCGAAAGGGTCTTCAGCCGTGCGATGTTGCTGGCGAAGGTGGTGGCGACCACCATGTTCTTCTGCGCCACGACCCATTCAAGGATCGGATTGGCCAGCATCGCCTCGGACCGGCCGGGATGGGTCGAGAAGATGTTGGTGCTGTCGCAGGTCAGGACCTTGATGCCCCGCCCCTCGGCCGCGATGTGGTGCCAGGCGATCGGATCGAAGGGATCGCCCACCACCGGCGTTCCGTCCAGCTTGAAATCGCCGGTATGAACGACCCGGCCCGCGGGCGTGTCGATGATCAGCGCGGCGCTTTCGGGAATGGAGTGGCTGACAGGGACGAACTGCACGGTGAAGGGGCCGACCTGCGTCACTTCCGGGCGCGCGCCCACGATGTTGACGACCGAGGGCGAATGCCCCTGTTCCTCCAACTTCAGGCGGACCAGGGCACCGGTGAACTGCCGGGCATAGATGGGAACGTTCAGGCGTCCATAAAGGTGCCCCAGGGCGCCCAGGTGATCCTCGTGCCCATGGGTGACGAAGATCGCCTCCAGCCGGTCGCGGTTCTGTTCCAGCCAGGACAGGTCGGGCATGATCAGGTCGATGCCCGGGCTGCTGTCCATGTCGCCGAAGCTGACGCCCAGATCGACCAGGATCAGCCTTTCGCGCCCAGGCGTGCCATAGCCATAGACATAGGCATTCATGCCGATTTCGCCCGCGCCGCCCAGCGGCAGATAGATCAGGCGCTCAGCCATTGCCCATCTCCTTGTTGTAATCGTGAATGAGCCGCAGCCCGTGCATGGTCAGATCGTCTTCGATTGCGTCGAACAGGTCAAACCCCTGATCGAACAACGGCGCAAGCCCTCCGGTTGCAATGACCTTCATCGGGCGGTCCCGTTCCGCGCGGATCTGGCGCACGACCCCGTCCACCAGACCGATATAGCCCCAGAAGATACCCGACTGGATGCAGGCGACGGTATTGGTGCCGATCACGCGGGCAGGCATGGTCACATCGACATGCGGCAGGCTGGCCGCGCCCATGTGCAGGGCTTCAAGCGACAGGTTCACGCCGGGCGCGATCACCCCGCCGATATAGGCGCCGTCCACGTCCACCACGTCGAAGGTGGTCGCAGTGCCGAAATCCACGACGATCAGATCCGGCCCGTGACGCGCAAAGGCCGCCACCGTGTTGACCAGCCGGTCGGGACCAACCACGGTGCCTTCGTCCACGCGCGGATCGACCGGCAGCAGGCAGTCGGGCTTGCCCACGACCAGCGGCCGGGTGTCGAAGTACCGGTTGCACAGCACGCGCAGGTTGAAGACCACGCGGGGCGCCGTCGAGCTGATGATGCAGGCGTCGATGTCCAGACCGAACTTCTGCCCTTCGATCAGCGTGGACAGCCAGACGAAGTACTCATCCGCCGTCCGCCGATGATCGGTCGAGATGCGCCAATGCGCCAGGAAACGCCCGCCGTCCCAAATCGAGAAGACCGTGTTGGTGTTTCCGGTGTCGATGCACAGAAGCACGGGTCATACCCCCGCAAAATAGATGTCGGCCGCTGGGATCGCCTGCCTGCCCCTCGGGCCGGAGAGGATCAGCGCGCCTGTTTCGTCGATCCCGTCAAAGCGCCCGGTCGTTTCGGTCGTGCCGGTGCGGGCGATGATCGTCTCGCCCAGGCGGGTGGCGCGGGCCAGCCATGCCTCGCGGATGGGGCCGAAGCCATAGGTCCGCATCTGCCGGTGCCAGTCGTCGAAGGCGCGGGCAAGCGTCGCCAGGAAATCGTCGGGCCTGACGGTCAGGCCAGTTTCGCCCAGCAGGCCGACCGGACGGGTCGCGCCGGGTTCCAGCAGGCCCGTCTCCGGCGCGGCGGCCAGGTTGACGCCGATGCCGATGGCCAGGGCCTGGATCGCGCCGCCGGACCCGATGCTTTCCAGCAGGATGCCCGACAGCTTGCCGCCGTTCAGCAGCACGTCGTTCGGCCATTTCAGCGCCACGTTCAGCTGCGGCCCGCAAAGCTGGCGCAGGGCGTCATGCACGGCAAGCGCCGCGACAAAGGACAGCCGCGCGGCATCCGCCGGACCGCCTTCGGGACGCAGGACAAGGGTCGCCGCGAAATTGCCGGGTGGATCCGTCCAGGCCCGGCCCCGCCGGCCGCGGCCCGCCGTCTGGCGGCGCGCCATGATCCAGGTCGGACCGGACAGCGCGGGCGCCATCCGCATTGCCTCGGCATTCGTGCTGTCAACCTGTTCCAGGACGTGGCGGGCCACGCCCTGGGGCCAGACCGACAGCGAGGTGCCGCTACTCAACGGCAGGAATCTCGGCCGAGGTGTCGGGAAGAAGCGCCGCATCGGCAGGCACGGTGGCCATGGCCACCAGCGAGTCCGCGGCGGTCGCCGCAGCGGTATCGACGCCCCACATGGACACCGCGCCGATCAGCAGCATCGCGGCTGGGACGATCAGCGCCAGATACTGCACCGCGCCCATGCGGCTTTCCACGCCCTCGCTCTCGGCCCCGAACCACATGTAATAGACGATGCGCAGGTAATAGAACGCCCCGATGACCGATGCGATCACGCCCAGGATCGCCAGCCAGGACATGCCCGCCTGCACGGCCGCCGTCAGCACGCCATACTTGGCGAAGAAGCCCAGGAAGGGCGGCACGCCTGCCAGGCTGAACATCAGGAACAGGACCGCAAAGCCCTTGACCGGATGGACCTGAGCGAAGCGGTTCAAGCTTTCCAGATCCGTGATCGGCCGCCCGTCGCGTTCCATCGACAGGATGAAGGCGAAGGTGCCCACGTTCATCACCGCATAGATCGCCATATACAGCAGCATCGACTGGACGCCGAAAGCCGTCCCGGCCGCAAGGCCGACCAGGGCAAAGCCCATATGCGCGATCGAGGAATAGGCCATCAGGCGCTTGATGTTGCGCTGACCGATCCCGGCGATGGATCCCAGGAACATCGACAGCACGGCAAGCGCCGCGATGATCTGGCCCCAGTCGCCCGGCACGTTGCCGAAAGCATCGAACATCAGCCGCGCGATCAGCGCCATGGCCGCGACCTTGGGCGCGGTGGCGAAGAAGGCGGTCACCGGCGTCGGCGCACCTTCATAGACGTCGGGCGTCCACATGTGGAACGGCACCGCCGAGACCTTGAAGGCAAGCCCGACCAGCAGGAACACCAGGCCGAACAGCAGGCCCACGGACAACTGCCCGCCGACCACCACCTGCACGATGCCGGCAAAGCTGGTGGTGCCCGAGAAGCCATAGACCAGCGAGGCGCCGTAAAGCAGCATCCCCGAGGACAACGAACCGAGGACGAAATACTTCAACCCGGCCTCGGACGATTTCACGCTGTCCCGGCGCATGGCGGCGGCGACGTAAAGCGCCAGCGACTGCAGTTCCAATCCCATGTACAGCGACAGAAGATCGCTGGCCGAGACCATCATCATCATCCCGATGGCGGCCAGGGTGATCAGGATCGGAAACTCGAAGCGCAGCAGGTTGTGACGCTCCATATACTCGGCGCTCATCGCGAGGACGGCGGCGGCCGAGATCAGGATCGTCACCTTGGCGAACCGGGCGAAGGCATCGTCGGTGAACATGCCGAAAAAGGCTACCTGCGCCGGGCGGTCGGCAAAGCCGACGTAAAGCCCGACCAGCAGCAGCGCAGCGACGGTGGCCCACAGGATCGGACGCGCGATCGCGTCCTTGCCGAAATAAGCGCCGGCCATCAGGGCCGCCATGGCATAGATCGCCAGCACAAGTTCCGGCAGGATGGTCGAGAAATCGAGCGCGGTCATCGTGCTTTCCTCAATGGCTGGCATCGGCCGCGTCCGCCTGGGCGGTCACGGCCAGCCCGTCGCGTCCGTCATGCGGCAGGGCTTCGTGATAGTTGACCAGCAACGCCTCGACGGCGGGGCCGGTGATGTCGGTGACGGCGCGCGGATAAACGCCCAGATACAGCGTCATGATGATCAGCGGCGCAAAGATCCACCTTTCGCGGGGGGTCATGTCGGTGATGGTCTTCAGGCTTTCGCGCATCAGGGCGCCCAGCGTCACGCGGCGGTAAAGCCACAGCGCATAGCCGGCCGACAGGATCACGCCGGTCGCCGCGACGAAGGCGACCCAGGTATTGGCCTTGAAGGTGCCCATCAGGGTCAGGAATTCGCCCACGAAGCCCGAGGTGCCGGGCAGGCCCACGTTCGCCATCGTGAAGAACAGGAAGACCAGTGCATAGACCGGCATCCGGTTCACCAGCCCGCCATAGGCGTCGATTTCCCGCGTGTGCATCCGGTCATAGATCACGCCGACCAGCAGGAACAGCGCGCCCGAGATGAAGCCATGCGACACCATCTGGAAGATCGCCCCGTCCAGGCCCTGCTGGTTCGCGGCAAAGACTCCCATGGTGACGAAGCCCATGTGGGCGACCGACGAATAGGCGATCAGCTTCTTCATGTCGGACTGAACCAAGGCCACCAGCGAGGTGTAAACGATGGCGATGGCAGACATCCAGAAGACCAGCGGTTGCAGCATGTCGCTGGCCACGGGGAACATCGGCAGGCTGAAGCGCAGGAAGCCGTATCCGCCCATCTTCAGCAGCACCGCCGCCAGCACGACCGACCCAGCGGTCGGGGCCTGGACGTGCGCGTCCGGCAGCCAGGTATGGACCGGCCACATCGGCATCTTGACCGCGAAGCTGGCGAAGAAGGCCAGGAACAGCAGCGTCTGCATTCCGCCGACCACGGTGATGCCCAGCACGCGCATGGTGTCCGACGGGAACGCTGTCCGTGCGGGATCCAGCAGGGCAACGATATCCGTCGTGCCCGCCATCCGCGCCATCGCGATCATCGCCACCAGCATCAGGACAGATCCGAGGAAGGTGTAAAGGAAGAACTTGAACGTCGCATAGATGCGGTTCGCCCCGCCCCAGATGCCGATGATTAGGAACATCGGGATCAGGCCGGCCTCGAAGAACAGATAGAACAGGATCAGGTCAAGCGCCGTGAAGACGCCGATCATCAGGCCTTCCAGCACCAGGAAGGCGATCATGTATTCCTTGACGCGGGTTTTCACGTCCCAGGTGGACAGGATCGTCAGCGGCATCAGGAAGGTCGTCAGCATCACGAACAGGACCGAGATGCCGTCCACGCCCATCTTGTAGCGCAGGCCCATGATCCAGGGATGATCCTCGACGAACTGGAAGCCGGTATTGGCCGGGTCGAAGCCCGCCAGCACGAACAGCGAGATCAGGAAGGTGGCCGTGGTGGCGATCAGCGCCAGCCACTTGGCATTGCGCTGCGCGGCCTCGTCGTCGCCGCGCAGGAACAGGGCCAGGATCCCCGCTGCCACGATCGGCAGGAAGGTGATGATCGAAAGAAGGTTCGTCATGTCAGTGCGCGCCCCGCATCATCACCCAGATCAGCAAGCCCACGATGCCCACGACCATCGCAAAGGCATAATGGAACACATAGCCCGACTGCACGCGACCGGCGAAGCGCGTCAGGCGCGGGATGATTCCCATGGCCACCCCGTTGATGGCGCCGTCGATAACCGCTCCGTCGCCGCCCGTCCACAGCTTGCGGCCGATCCACAAGGCGGGCCGGACGAAGACGAAGTGATAGATCTCGTCGAAATACCACTTGTTCAGCAGGAACTGGTACAAGGCGGGCTGCTGAGCGGCCAGTTTCGCCGGCGCATTCGGGTAGCGGATATACATCAGCCAGGACAGACCCAGCCCGATCAGCATCGCCACGAAGGGCGACAGCTTCACCCAGGTCGGGACGTAGTGCGCGTCATGCATGACGTGGTTATCGGACCGCATGAAGATCGCGCCCTGCTCGTATCCTGCAAGGGCCTCGTGGCCGTCCGCCGCGGTCTCCTCGGCCGGGTCGCTGGCGGCACCGGCGGCGGCATGGGTCGCGGCACCTGCAGGCTCGCCATGCGGCGCCTCGGCCACGGCGCCGTCAAGCGCCTCGCCATGGCCGCCCTCGGCCTGCTCATGCGCGGCTTCGGGCAGGCCGAAGAAGCGCTGCACGTCGTCGCCGAAGAAGCTGCCGTACCAGATCATGCCCGCGAAGATCGAACCCAGGGCTAGAACGGCCAGAGGCGCAGTCATCACCGGCGGGCTTTCATGGGCATGGTGATGCGCGTGCATCGGGTCGTGATGACCGTGGTCATCGTGGCCGTGCAGGCCATGTCCATGGGCGGCGGGAACGGGCTGGACCTCTTCCTCGGCCTTGATCTCGGCGTCCCAGACCTTTTGCGGGCGCGGCGCACCCCAGAAGGTCAGGAACATCAGCCGCCAGGAATAGAAGCTGGTCATCAGCGCCGCGATCACCAGCAGCCAGAAGGCATAGCCCACGCCGGATGCATAGGCGCTTTCGATCACGGCGTCCTTGGACAGGAAACCTGCAAAGCCGATATGGGTCAGCGGAATGCCCACGCCGGTGATGGCCAGCGTGCCGATGAGCATGGCCGCAAAGGTATAGGGCACCTTCTTGCGCAGCCCGCCATAGTTCCGCATGTCCTGTTCATGGTGCATCGCGTGGATCACGGAACCCGCGCCCAGGAACAGCATCGCCTTGAAGAAGGCATGCGTGAACAGGTGGAACATCGCCACCGAATAGACGCCCACGCCCGCCGCCACGAACATATAGCCCAGCTGCGAACAGGTCGAATAGGCGATCACGCGCTTGATGTCGTTCTGCACCAGGCCGACCGTCGCCGCGAAGAACGCGGTCGAGGCGCCGATGATCGTGATGAACATCTTGGTTTCGGGCGCGAACTCGAACAGCGGCGACATGCGGCAGACCAGGAACACGCCGGCCGTCACCATGGTCGCGGCGTGGATCAGCGCGGACACCGGGGTCGGGCCTTCCATGGCATCGGGCAGCCAGGTGTGCAGGAACAGCTGCGCCGACTTGCCCATCGCGCCCACGAACAGCAGGAAGGCCAGCAGGTTTGCCGCATTCCATTCGGTCCACAGGAAGCGCATCTGCACATTCGCCAGTTCCGCCACCTGCGCGAAGATCGCGTCGAACTGGATGGAACCCGTCATCCACCACAGGCCGAAGATGCCCAGCAGGAAGCCGAAGTCGCCGACGCGGTTGACGATGAAGGCCTTGATGGCGGCGGCGTTGGCGGACGGCTTGCGGTAATAGAAACCGATCAGCAGGTAGGATGCGACGCCCACGCCTTCCCAGCCGAAGAACATCTGCAGCAGGTTGTCCGCCGTCACCAGCATCAGCATGGCGAAGGTGAAGAAGGACAGATAGGCGAAGAAGCGCGCCTTGTAGTGTTCGTGATGTGTCCAGTTGTCGTCATGGGCCATGTAGCCCATCGAATACAGGTGAACGAGCGCAGAGACCGTGGTCACCACGATCAGCATGATGGCCGTCAGGCGGTCCAGGCGGATCGCCCATTCGGCGCTGAAATCGCCCGAGACGATCCAGTCCATGACCGGAATGTGCTGGGTCTCGCCGTTGAAGCCCAGAAAGACGATCCAGGAAAACAGGGCGCAGACGAACAGCACGCCCGTGGTCAGCAACTGCGCGGCCTTTTCGCCGATGATGCGCCAGCCGAAGCCGCCGATCAGGGCGGCAACCAGGGGCGCGAACAGGATGAATTGCACCATGACCGCTTACCCCTTCATCACGTTGACATCGTCCACCGCGATCGAGCCGCGGTTGCGGAAGAACACCACAAGGATCGCCAGGCCGATGGCGGCCTCGGCCGCGGCGACGGTCAGGATGAACATGGTAAAGACCTGCCCCGCCAGATCGCCCAGATGGGCCGAGAAGGCCACAAAGTTGATGTTGACCGACAGCAGGATCAGTTCGATCGACATCAGGATGACGATGACGTTCTTGCGGTTCACGAAGATGCCGAAGATCCCGGCGACGAACAGGATCGCCCCCACGACAAGGTAATGTGTCAAGCCTATCATCGTCTTTCGTCCCTTCGGGTCGTTACCCGTTCAATGTCTGTCGGCCAGGCAAGGGGGGCTTATAGCCCCTGCCCCGGCTTCACGTCGCGCAGTTCCATGGCCTTGGCCGGATCGCGATACATCTGTTCCAGCACGTCCTGGCGCTTGATGTCGCGCCGGTGACGCATGGTCAGGGTGATCGCGCCGATCATTGCGACCAGCAGGATCAGCCCCGAAATCTGGAACGGCAGCAGATAGCGGTCATAAAGAATGCTGCCGATGGCATTGGTGTTCATCGCCTGGTCCAGGACAGGCGCGGCACGCAGATCCGTGGCCTGGCCGGCAATTTCCCAACCGCCAAAGGCAATGACCAGCAATGCCAAGAGGACAAGACCGATCAGCCCCGCCAGCGGCAGATAGCCCGCCAGTTCCCCGCGAAGCTGCGCGAAATCGACATCCAGCATCATCACGACGAACAGGAACAGCACCGCGACCGCGCCGACATAGACGATCACCAGAAGCATCGCCACGAATTCGGCGCCCTGCAGAACGAACAGACCGGCCGAGGCGATGAAGGCCAGGATCAGCCACAGCACCGAATGGACCGGGTTCCTGGACAGGACCACCATGAAGCCCGCCGTGCAGACCGAGATGGCGAACAGATAAAAGGCGAAGGTGATCATTCGGCCTGTTTCCCTTCATGTTCGGTGAATACGCCCTGGGCGATTTCCAGCGCCTTCTGCATGGCCGGGATGCCGCCGAACATGCCCATCTGATAGATGACCTCGGCCACCTCGCGCGCGGTCGCGCCTGCCTCGATGGCGTGGCGAATGGTCAGGCGCAACTGCGGCTCGGCGTGGGCGCCCTGGACGGTCAGCGCGGCAAGGGTCACCAGCAGCCGGGTCTTGGCGTCCAGCCCGTCCCGGTTGAAGGTGCGCCCGAACCACATCTCCAGCATGTCCGCCGGCATGGTCGGGATCATCTTCTCGAACGCGCGCGGATCGAAGGTTTCCAAGGCAGGATTGAATGCGCGGGCCATTTCCTGGCCCGACTGCATCATCTGCTGGAACAGCTTGGTGAAGGCGTCGCTCATCTGTAGGGCGCGTCGATGGACAGGTTGCGGGCGATCTCGGCCTCCCAGCGGGCGCCGTTGTCCAGAAGCTTCTGCTTGTCGTAGAACAGCTCCTCGCGCGTCTCGGTCGCGAATTCGAAGTTCGGGCCTTCCACGATGGCATCGACCGGGCAGGCTTCCTGGCAGAAGCCGCAATAGATGCACTTGGTCATGTCGATGTCATAGCGCGTGGTCCGGCGCGATCCATCCTCGCGCGGTTCTGCGTCGATGGTGATCGCCTGGGCGGGGCAGATCGCCTCGCACAGCTTGCAGGCGATGCAGCGTTCCTCGCCGTTGGGATAGCGGCGCAGCGCGTGTTCGCCCCGGAAGCGCGGCGACAGCGGCCCCTTTTCGTGCGGATAGTTGATGGTCGCCTTGGGCGCGAAGAAGTACTTCACGCCAAGGCCGAACCCTTTCAGGAAATCGACCAGCAGGAAATACTTGGTCGCGCGGGCGATGTCGAAAGCCATCAGAATTCTTCCCCTTGCTTGGGCGCGGCGAAGCGGTCGAATGCCGCCACATAGGCGCGGACCCTGGCGCCGTCACGGGACTGTTCGGCACTGTCCAGATTGTTGGCCAGGAAATGCGCGAACTCGACCTTGTCTGTTTCGGACGCATTGGCCAGCATTTCGGCGATCTTGTTGGAATAAGCCATGTCTTATGCCCCTGCCCAGCGGGCCCAGAACGATCCGAAGACCTCGAAGCGGGCAAGGAAGGCGACCAGGACGACCCAGCCCAGCGACAGGGGCAGGAACACCTTCCAGCCGATCCGCATCAACTGGTCATAGCGGTACCGCGGCACGATGGCCTTCACCATGGCGAACATCCAGAACCAGAAGACCATCTTCAGGAACATCCACAGCGCGCCGTCCGGGATGCCCGGAATGGGCGACAGCCAGCCCCCGAAGAACAGCAGGCTGATCAGCGCGCACATCAGCCAGATCGCGATGTATTCGCCCGCCATGAACAGCAGATAGGGCGTGGACGAGTATTCGACCATGAAGCCCGCGACCAGTTCGGATTCCGCCTCGGCCAGGTCGAAGGGCGGGCGGTTCGTCTCGGCCAGGGCCGACACGAAGAACAGCACCAGCATCGGCAGATGCGGCAGCCAGTACCAGGACAGCAGCCCCGCGCCGGCCTGCGCCTCGACGATGGCGGTGATGTTCATCGACCCGGTCGAGATGATGACCCCGATGATGATCAGGCCCAGGCTGACCTCATACGAGATCATCTGCGCCGCCGCCCGCAGCGAGGACAGGAACGGATATTTCGAGTTCGAGGCCCAGCCGCCCATGATCACGCCGTAAACCTCGAGCGAGGAGACGGCGAAGATGAACAGGATGCCCACGTTGATGTCGGCCATCACCCAGCCGGGCGCGAAGGGGATCGCCACAAAGGCCAGCAGGGCCAGGGTCATCGACAGGAAGGGCGCCAGGAAGAAGACGAACTTGTCCGCGCCCGCAGGAATGACGATTTCCTTCAGCACATATTTCAGCGCGTCGGCGAAGGTTTGCAGCAGCCCCCAGGGGCCGACCACGTTCGGTCCGCGCCGCATCTGCACGGCGGCCCAGATCTTGCGGTCGCCATAGACCATGAAGATCAGCGACAGCATGACAAAGGCGATCACCGCCAGACCCTGCGCCAGCATCAGGATCGTCATGCCCAGAGAGGATGCCCAGAATTCAGCCATGCCCGTCCCTATCCCGTTACGCGGCGGGAATGCCGCGTTCCTTGCATTCGCGCAAGGTGTCTTCCGTTTCCATCACACGCAAACCCATCGGCCTTTGATCCGACAGCGTGAACGCGGCCCCGATAGTCAGCTTGCCATCCCGCGTGTCCTGCAGCGTGCGCACATGGCGGCCATATGCCTCGCCATTCCGCTTGGCCCAACCGGCCAGTGCGCAGGTGGCATACGAGAAGGCGATATCGGCGTCCACCCCCTTGCGCAGATTTGCCGTCACCTCGACAAGATCGCCGGACCCCTTCGGATCCAGCGATGCCACGCGGGCGCCCAGGAAATCCTCGGGGTCAAGTTCGGTGCCCTCGACCCAGCTCGGCAGCGCGGGCTGGGTCCGGGCCGCGAATTCCTCGAGCGCCTTTTCCTGCGCGGTCTGCCGCGGCGGCAGGTCTGCGGCAACCATCCCGCCCAGGTCCAGATCCAGGTTCGCGTTCAGCGCCATCAGATCGGCCTCGGTCACGGCGAAGGCGTCCTGCCCTTCCGGGCTGTCGAGCGCCATGGTCGTGACCTTGCCATCGGGTTCCAGGATCAGGATCTCGCCCGACTTGGTCGAGATGCGGGCCAGCGTCAGCGGTGCCTTGCCCGGCGCGGCGCCAGGGGTCGCGACCCTTGCCGTCATCGTGGCGGGCTTGGCCGGAGGGCGTTCGCCGCCGGCATCGCCTGCGCAGCCGGACAGGATCGCAGCCCCGGCAAGGGCTGCGACCGCGAACCGTGGCTGGCAGGACGCTGGCCGCATGGTGGTCACTCGGCCGCCATGGCGGGCGATTGCCTGCGGGCCGCCGCCATCCGCGACAACTCTCCCATCAGGGGCGAGGATCGGGCGATCGGATTCGTCAGGTAGAAATCCGTGATCGCATAGCGGAACGTGGCCTTGCCCAGATCCAGCCGATCAAGCGGGCGCCATTCGTTTTCCGGCACCTGGTCGATCATCGCCAGATGCGGCACGGCCTGCACCAACGCGCGACGCAGTTGCGTCAGGCTGTCCCAAGGCAGCGCCTGTCCCAATTCGGCGGACAGTGCGCGCAGGATCGCCCAGTTCTCCTTGGCCTCGCCAGGCGCAAAGTTCGCGCGAAGGGCCAGTTGCGGACGCCCCTCGGTGTTCACGAACAGGCCGTTTTCTTCCGTATAGCAGGCGGCGGGCAGGATGATATCGGCCCGATGCGCGCCGCGATCCCCGTGGCTGCCCTGATAGATCACGAAGGCACCCGGCGCGACATCCACCTCGTCCGCGCCGAGGTTGTAGATCACCTCGGCCCCGTCGATGGCCGCAGCCAGCCCGCCCTCGGTCACGGCGCCCACATCCATGGCGCCAACACGCGAAGCCGCGCTGTGCAGGATCATCAGCTTGCAGTCGTCCAGTTCGCAGATGCGCATGGCATTGGCCAGCACGGCTTCCCCGTCCGCCTCGCGCAGGGCACCCTGGCCCACGATCACGATGCCGGGCGTGCCTGCGGTGGACTTGAGGTCGTCCTTGACCAGATGGGTCAGCGCGGCACGATCATTGCCGTGGTGGTGATAGTCATAGGTCAGATCGACCGGATCGCCGATCAGCGCGACCTGCGCGCCATGCGCCCAGGCCTTGCGGATGCGAGCGTTCAGGACGGGCGCTTCGTCGCGCGGGTTGGTGCCGATCAGCAGGATGCGTTTCGCGCCGTCGATGTCGGCAATCGTCGCGTTGCCGACATAGGCGCCCCGGTTGCCCGCAGGCAGCCGTGCGCCATCGGTGCGGCATTCGACATTGCCGCCCAGACCCTCGACCAGTTGCTTCAGGCTGAACGCGGCCTCGACCGGGGCCAGATCGCCCACCAGACCGGCGACCTTGCGGCCCTTCATCGCAGCGGCCGCCGCCGACAGAGCCTCGGCCCAGGTGGCCGGGCGCAGCTTGCCGTTCTCGCGGATATAGGGCTTGTCCAGCCGCTGGCGGCGCAGCCCGTCCCAGACATAGCGGGTCTTGTCGCTGATCCACTCCTCGTTCACGTCGTCATGGTTGCGCGGCAGGATGCGCATGACCTCGCGCCCCTTCACGTCGATGCGGATATTGCTGCCAAGCGCATCCATCACATCGACGCTTTCGGTCTTGCGCAACTCCCAGGGCCGTGCGCGGAAAGCATAGGGACGGCTGACCAAAGCGCCCACCGGGCACAGATCGACGATATTGCCCTGCAGGTTGGATGCCAGCGTCTCGTTCAGATAGCTGGTGATCTCGCTGTCCTCGCCGCGCCCGGTCTGGCCCATCTGGCTGATGCCCGCGACCTCGGTCGTGAAGCGCACGCAGCGGGTGCAGGAAATACAGCGGGTCATGTGGGTTTCGACCAGCGGACCCAGGTTCAGCTCCTCGGCCGCGCGCTTGGGTTCGCGATAGCGGCTGAAGTCCACGCCGTAAGCCATTGCCTGGTCTTGCAGATCGCATTCGCCGCCCTGGTCGCAGATGGGGCAGTCCAGCGGATGGTTGATCAGCAGGAACTCCATCACGCCCTCGCGGGCCTTCTTGACCATGGGGCTGTTGGTGCGGATTTCCGAAGGCGCGCCATCGGGACCGGGGCGCAAGTCCTTGACCTGCATGGCGCAGCTTGCGGCAGGCTTGGGCGGGCCGCCCACCACCTCGACCAGGCACATCCGACAGTTGCCGGCAATCGACAGCCGTTCGTGATAGCAAAAGCGCGGGATCTCGATACCCGCCATCTCGCAGGCCTGGATCAGGGTCAGGTTGGGATCGACCGCGATCTCAACATCGTCAATCTTGATTGTCCGCAAGTCGGCCATCGGTTTCTTCCTTACCTGGCAACCAGAAGCGATCCGGCGATCGTCTTCCGTTCTATCTCTTGCTGCCCCAGACGGCAGAACGTGTCGGGCTGGCCGTTCACCACCCCATTGGCGACCATATAGCGGTCGGCCTCGGCATAGATGCGACGACGCTCGTCCCTGCTGTCAAGGAAGGCGTCGATCTGCGACTCGCTGTAGCCCTGGTCCAGCGCATAACGCTTGAGCTTGCGGGCCTCGGAAAAGGCCCGGACCAGGCGCGCGTCAAGGGTCGGGCAGCCCTTGCGCAGGACGTCGGCCACACGCGCCTGGACCAGGCTGTCGTTGATGTGGCGTTCCTGCGACAAGGGCGGCAGGGCGGCGGCAGGGCCCATCAGGGCAGCAAGCGTGGCGATTGAAGCGAAGGCAGCGCGGATCATGGCAGGCGTCCTTGGTTGGTTGCGTCTTCCGACATAACCACCGGCGTGGACTTTCGCCCGACACGACCCCGCGACAGGGGCGTGATATGCCGCCCCTGCCCTCATTCCGCGGCCATCGCCCCCATGCGTCCGGTGCGCTTGGCCTTGATGCGGTCCTCGATCTCCTCACGGAAATTGCGGATCAGGCCCTGGATCGGCCATGCGGCGGCGTCGCCCAGGGCGCAGATGGTGTGGCCCTCGACCTGCTTGGTCACGTCGAACAGCATGTCGATTTCCTCGACCTCGGCATCGCCGCGCACCAGACGCTCCATCACGCGCATCATCCAGCCGGTGCCCTCGCGGCAGGGCGTGCACTGACCGCAGCTTTCATGCTTGAAGAACTTGGACAGCCGCCAGATCGCCTTGATGATGTCGGTCTGCTGGTCCATCACGATCATGCAGGCGGTGCCGAAGGACGACCGCAGTTCCCGCATTCCGTCGTAATCCATGATGGCGTTTTCACACTGTTCCGCCGTCAGCACCGGACAAGAGGCGCCGCCGGGGATCACCGCCTTGAGGTTCTTCCAGCCGCCGCGGATGCCGCCGCCATGCTTCTCGATCAGCTCCTTCATGGGGATCGACATGGCTTCCTCGATCACGCAGGGCGTGTTGACATGCCCGGTCAGGCCGAACAGCTTGACGCCTGCGTTGTTCGGGCGGCCAAAGCCCGCAAACCATTCCGGGCCGCGCCGCAGCACCGTCGGGACCACCGCGATGGATTCCACGTTGTTCACAGTCGTCGGGCAGCCGTAGAGACCCGCGCCCGCCGGGAACGGCGGCTTCATGCGGGGCATGCCCTTCTTGCCTTCCAGGCTTTCCAACAGGGCTGTTTCCTCGCCGCAGATATAGGCCCCGCCGCCGTGATGGAGGTAGATATCAAAGTCCCAGCCCGATCTGGCAGCATTCGCGCCCAGCAGCCCTGCGTCATAGCATTCGTCGATCGCGGCCTGCAGGGCTTCCTTTTCGCGGATGAATTCGCCCCGGATATAGATATAGGCCGCGTGCGCGCCCATGGCGAAGCTGGCGATCAGCGCGCCTTCGATCAGCGTATGCGGATCGTGGCGCATGATCTCGCGGTCCTTGCAGGTCGCGGGTTCGGATTCGTCGGCGTTGATGACCAGATAGGACGGACGGCCGTCCGATTCCTTGGGCATGAAGGACCACTTGAGGCCGGTCGGAAAGCCCGCGCCCCCCCGGCCGCGCAGCCCGGATGCCTTCACCTGTTCCACGATCTTGTCGCGGCCACGGGCAAGGATCTCGGCCGTGCCGTCCCAGTGGCCGCGCTTGCGTGCGCCCGCCAGGCTACGGTCGCCCATCCCGTAGAGGTTGGTAAAAATGCGATCCTGATCTTTCAGCATCCTGTTCTCAATCCTCTCATCCGGGCGTCAGGACTTCCTGCGCCGCCAGATACGCCAGGTCACGATCAGCGACCAGACAAAAGCTCCGATGGCGGCCAGATCCGCCAGATAGGCCCATTTCCCGGCCCAGTCGTAATAACTGCCAAGCGCCTGGACCAGCAGCCACAGGCCCATGGCGCCGGCGATCACAAGGGCCGCCAGCCGCATCTGGCCCGCATCACGATCCTGCCCTGTTCCGCCCATCGCCTTCCCCGTGGCCTATCGGTCCGTCGTCTCGTCCTTCTGTTCCGCTTCCTCGATCCCCCGGATACCGGCGGGATTGCGGTCCGATACGGGACGCGCGGCAGATGCGGCCTGCGCCTCCTGCTCGGTTATGCCGGTCGCATCCGCAGGCACGCCTTCCGAGGGGCGCGGTTCGGCTTCCGGCGCGCTATCCACGCCAGTCCGGTCGTCCACGGCGGCTTCGGGGTTGCGTAGCCATTTGGTCAGGATCGGCACCTCGGTCCCGTCGATGCGCTTGACCGTCTCGCCGATGTCGCGCGCTAGGGCGGCGCTTGCGTTCAGCGGGTCGCCCTGCCCCTTCAGGTCGGCAAGCGTGATCGGACCGCCCAGAGGCTCGGACGAATAGCGGCCGTTCTGCGGGCCGGGCAGCGGCACCTGACCGGCCGAGAAGGCGTCGATCAGTTCTTCCAGCTTCGCGGACGTCAGATCCTCGTAATAGTCCTTGCCGATCTGGGCCATGGGCGCATTGGTGCAGGCGCCCAGGCACTCGACCTCCTCCCAGCTGAACCGGCCGTCGGCGGACAAGGTATGCGGGGTCGGCGCGATCTTGCGCTTGCAGACCTCGATCAGATCCTCGGCCCCGCAGATCATGCAGGTCGTGGTGCCGCAAATCTGGATATTCGCAATGCTGCCAACAGGCTGCAGCTGGAACATGAAGTAGAATGTAGCCACTTCAAGCGCCCGGATATAGGGCATCCCCAGCAGTTCGGCGCAGTATTCGATGGCAGGCCGCGACAGCCAGCCTTCCTGTTCCTGCGCGCGCCACAGAACCGGGATGATCGCCGATTGCTGGCGGCCTTCCGGGTATTTGGTCATCTGGGCATAGGCCCATTCCAGGTTGGCGGGCGTGAATGCGAAGCTGTCCGGCTGAACCGGCGAAAGACGGCGGAGCATCAGCGGTCAACCTCTCCGAACACGATATCAAGGGTGGCGATCAGGGCGGGCACGTCGGCCAGAAGATGGCCCTTGGCCAGGAAGTCCATGGCCTGAAGATGCCCAAAGCCCGGCGCGCGCAGCTTGGCGCGATAGGGTTTATTGGTCCCGTCGCTGACCAGATAAACGCCGAATTCGCCCTTGGGGGCCTCGACCGCGGCATAAGCCTCGCCTGCGGGAACGCGGAAGCCTTCGGTGTAAAGCTTGAAATGGTGGATCAGGCTTTCCATGTCGCGCTTCATCTCTCCGCGCCGAGGCGGGGTCAGCTTGCCGCGCGTCAGCACGTCGCCCACGGGTTCTGCCCGCAGCTTCTGAATGGCCTGCTTCATGATGCTGGTCGATTCCCGCATTTCCTGCATGCGGATCAGATAGCGGTCATAGCTGTCGCCATTCCGGCCGACCGGGATCTTGAAGTCGAATTCGTCATAGCATTCATAGGGCTGAGAGCGACGCAGGTCCCATGCCAAGCCCGAACCGCGCGCCATGACCCCGGAAAAGCCCCAGTCCAGCGCGTCCTGTTCGGTGGCAATGCCGATGCCGACCAGGCGCTGCTTGAAGATCCGGTTCTCGGTCAGAAGCGTATCCAGGTCGTCCAGAAGCTTGGGGAAACGGTCGCACCAAGCGTCGAGGTCGTCGATCAGATCCGGCGGCAGGTCCTGGTGAACGCCGCCCGGACGGAAATAGTTGGCGTGCAGGCGCGACCCGCTGGCGCGTTCATAGAAGATCATCAGATCCTCGCGCGCCTCGAAGCCCCACAAGGGCGGCGTCAGGGCGCCCACGTCCATCGCCCCCGTGGTCACGCCCAGAAGGTGGTTCAGGATCCGCCCGATTTCGGCATACAGGACCCGGATCAGGCTGGCGCGGCGCGGCACGACCGTGCCGGTCAGACGCTCGATCACCAGGCACCAGGCATGTTCCTGGTTCATGGGCGAGACATAGTCCAGCCGGTCGAAATAGGGCAGGTTCTGCAGGTAAGTCCTGCTTTCCATCAGCTTTTCGGTGCCGCGATGCAGCAGGCCGATATGCGGGTCGGCGCGTTCGACGACCTCGCCATCCAGTTCCAGCACCATGCGCAGCACGCCATGCGCCGCCGGGTGCTGGGGACCGAAGTTGATGTTGAAGTTGCGGATCTTCTGTTCGCCGACCAGGGTGTCGGCGGAACCATCGTCGTACTGGTTGGTGCGGATATCGCCGTCCATGGCCTTACCCCTTGGTCTTTTCGTCGCCGGGCAGCACGTATTTTGCGCCCTCCCACGGCGAAAGGAAGTCGAACTGGCGGTATTCCTGCGTCAGGCGCACGGGCTCATAGATCACCCGCTTCTCGGACTCGTCATAGCGAACCTCGACATAGCCGGTGGTCGGGAAGTCCTTGCGCAGGGGGAAGCCGCTGAAGCCGTAATCGGTCAGGATGCGGCGCAGGTCCGGGTGGCCCGAGAACAGGATCCCGAACATGTCGAAGGTTTCGCGTTCCAGCCAGTTGGCGCAGGGGTGGATGCGCGTGATCGACGGCACGACTTCATCCTCGCGGATGGCGACCTTCACGCGGATCCGCTGGTTCTGGTACATGGACAGCAGGTGCCACACCATGTCGAACCGCTGCACCCGTTCGGGATGATCAACGGCGGTGATGTCGATCAGGGTCGAGAAACGGCAGCTGCTGTCGCTGCGCAGAAACTCGATCAGGTCCACGATGCTGGACAGCGTCGAGGTCACGGTCAGCTCGCCGAAGGCGACGGTCGCATCCAGAACCTGGTCCCCGCAGCGCAGGCGAAGATGGTCGGCAAGCTGTTCCAGCGCGTCGATGTCGGGATAGACGGCCATGACTTACCTCACCAGCGTGCCGGTGCGCCGGATCCGGCGCTGGAGTTGCAGGATGCCATAAAGCAGCGCCTCGGCCGTCGGCGGGCAGCCGGGGACATAGATGTCCACGGGCACGATCCGGTCCACGCCGCGCACCACCGAATAGCTGTAATGGTAATAGCCGCCGCCGTTGGCGCAGCTTCCCATGCTGATGACATAGCGCGGCTCGGGCATCTGGTCATAGACCTTGCGGACCGCCGGGGCCATCTTGTTGGTCACGGTGCCCGCGACGATCATCAGGTCCGACTGGCGCGGGGACGCGCGCGGCGCCGTGCCGAAGCGTTCCACGTCATAGCGCGGCATCGAGGTATGCATCATCTCGACCGCGCAGCAGGCCAGACCGAAGGTCATCCAGTGCAGCGAGCCGTTGCGCGCCCAGTTGATGACGTCTTCGGTCTTGGTCAGCAGGAAACCCTTGTCCTGCAATTCCTGGTTCAGCGCGGCGGTCGCGACCTCGCGGTCGGGACCGGCGGTATTCATTCCGGTCATCACGCCCATTCAAGCGCACCTTTCTTCCATTCATAGGCAAAGCCCACGGTCAACACGGCCAGGAACACCATCATCGACCAGAAGGCCACGTCCGACAGGCCCGCGAAGCTGACCGCCCAGGGGAACAGGAAGGCCACTTCAAGGTCGAAGATGATGAACAGGATCGACACCAGATAGAAGCGCACGTCGAACTTCATCCGCGCGTCGTCGAAGGCGTTGAAGCCGCATTCATAGGCGCTGACCTTTTCCGGGTCCGGGTTGCGCACGGCGACGACAACGGCCGCAAGGATCAGGATCAGTGCCAGCGCCGAGGCCATTCCCGCGAAAACGAGGATCGGCAGATAGTCCTGGAGCAAGGTTTCCACGGGCAAGTTTCCCTTGTCGGCCGCGGAAAAGCTGTGGCTGCCCGCGACGGGTTAGCTAGGCGTCCGTTTAGACCTGTGGGCCAGCGGGGTCAACGGGCGGCAGACCCTGGCTCAGGTGCAATTCGCGGCGCTTCAACATTGGCTGCAAGGCGATACGGAAAGTCGCTTCCCGGTCGCCTGTCGCTCAGATGGTTCCCGGCGGCCCCGGTTTCAAGACGTCCAATGGCCGCCACGGGGACGTGATCCATCAAAAAAGGCAGCCCCGAAAGGCTGCCTTCTGTCGCAGGATGAGACCGAAGGATTACATCCCCGCAGCCTGGCAATCGGCCAGCGTGATGACCTCCATGTTGATCGTGCCCGAGAACTGGTCGGCATCCTGGTTGCCTTCCAGCCCGGTCGTCGCGGTGGCCGTGTTGTCGGAAGCCGTCGCAGCCATGGCCGGATCGGGCGAGTCGTTGTCCTGGTTGCCTTCATTGCCCGTGGTCGGCTGCGCGCCATCCATGGTTCCGGCATCCGTGTCGGGGGTGGTTCCGGCCACCGAATCGTTGTCCGCATTGCCGGAATTGCCGGCATCGCCGCCCGGCTCGGTCGCGCTGGTGGCCTGATCGTCCGAACCCATGGCCAGGGTCCGGCAATGTTCGGCAACGGCAGCCATGTCGGCTTCGCTGATTTCCTGCGTCCCCACCATCGTCTGCGCAAAGGCGGTGGAGCCAAAGCCGAGGGCGGCCGCGATCGCCAGCGGCGCGGTAAGCGATTTGATAGACATACCTTCCTCCGTTACGTTCAAAAAGGGTGCATTGGCGAACCAACCTCTTGACGAAGAACTTGTTCCGTTCGCGCCCCTACACGACATCGTTGACGACCTGGCCAGAACCCGGATGGCGCATGGGGCATTTCGGTTCTTCGGGCGCGTCTGGGACCAAGCGCCCATGGCTTGCCGGCCGGACTTGCCAAACCTTCCCCTATCCAACAAACAGCCTCGGGGCCCTGGCCCGTATCGTGGAATGCGCCGGAGCAGATGATGGAAGATCCCAAGCTTGCGAAAACCGCCCTGATCGTCCTGGGGATGCACCGGTCGGGCACCTCGGCGCTGGCGGGGGTCGTGGGCCATCTGGGGGCGGCGCTGCCCCAGGACCTGATGGCCGGGACCGAGATGAACGCCAAGGGGTTCTTCGAATCGAACCGCATCATGAAGTTGAACGACAGCCTGCTGGATGCAGCCGGCACCACCTGGTGGGATCCGCGCCGCTTTCCAGACGACTGGCTTGACAGTGACGCGGCCGAGCCGTTCCTGGCCGAGGCCGTGGATACCCTGGCCCTGGATTACGGCGAGGCGCCGGTCTTCGTCATGAAGGATCCGCGCGTCTGTCGGCTGATGCCCTTCTGGCGAAAGGCGTTGACCCGGTTCGGTGCCCGGCCCTTGGTCATCCATACCCATCGCCCGCCCCTGGATGTTGCCCCTTCGCTGACACGCTGGACGGGCTATGATGCGGAATACGGGCTGCTTCTGTGGGAACGGCATATCCTGGATGCCGAGGCCGAAAGCCGCGACTTGCCCCGGGCCTTTACCTGCTACGAGTCGCTTCTGACGGACTGGCGGTCCGAGATGGTCCGCATCGCACAGGTGCTGGACTTGGCCTGGCCCTGCCCGCCCGAGACGGTCCAGTCGGTGGTTGACGACTTCCTCAGCCGCGACTTGCAGCATTTCCAAGATCGGGACCGGAACAGGCCTGCGGACGACCTGCCGCCCCTGCTGACGCAAACGCTGGACATCATGGATCGCTGGGCGCGCGACGGCGAGGCCCGCGAGGATCATGCGACCCTGGACGAAATGCGTGCCGCCATGGATCAGGTCGGCCCCCTGTACGATGCCCTGGCACGGAAATCCGTGTTGCGCGCGAAAGAGGTCACCAGCCTCCAGGGGAAGCTGGACGATCTTGGCGGGCAGCTGGATCGCCGCAGGGCAGAATTCGACGAACTGAATGCGCGCCACGGCACCTTGATGGAACGCCACGAGACCGCCGAACGGCAGTTGAAGACATTCGCCGACCAGCAGGAACAGGAACAGGCGGAAAGACAGGAACTGTCGATCGCCCTGAACGATCCCACTGTGGCGTCGCTGCGCATGGTGGACCTGATCGGCAGGGTTCAGGAAGCCTCTGCCCTCTCGCAGGAAGAAAAGGCAAGGGCGGACAGGCTTTCGGCCGAACTGGCCAGGGCCGTAGAGACACGCGACAGCCTGGAGGCCCAGTCGAGCAGACTTTCGGCGGAACGCGCGCGTCTTGCGGCCGACTTGAAGGCGGCGCGGCAGGCTGAACAGAAGTTGCGTGCCGAACGCGACGACCTTGCAGCGAATTGCCAGCGGCTGACGGCCGAGCGCGACCAGGCCCGCGCCGAGACAAGCCAGTGCGAGGCTGCGTTCCTGGCAAGCACGTCGTGGCGGGTGACGGCGCCGCTTCGGTTCGTATCGCGGCTGGTCCGGCGCGGCAGGCAGGCATCCTGATCTTCGACCCGCGCATGGCGACCATGCGTTGCACTGGACCGGCGAAGCGGTTATTTCTGGCCGAACCGCGACCGAAAGGACATGCCTTGCGCGATCTTCGGATTCCCGACCAGCGACACCCGGAAAAGGCCCATCGGCCCGATCAGGAACAGCCCAAGAAGCCTGCCTGGATCCGCGTGAAGGCGCCGACCTCGGAAGGCTACAAGCGCACGCGCGACATCATGAAGGACAACCGCCTGTCCACCGTCTGCGAGGAAGCGGGCTGCCCGAACGTGGGCGAATGCTGGTCGCAGGGCCACGCCACCATGATGATCATGGGCGAAATCTGCACGCGCGGCTGCACCTTCTGCAACGTCGCCACCGGCAAGCCGAACGCGCTCGACGTGTTCGAACCGGGCCGGGTGGCCCATGCCGTGCAGAAACTGGGGCTGAAGCATGTGGTCATCACCAGCGTGGACCGCGACGACCTGGACGACGGCGGGGCGGACCACTTCGCCCAGACGATCCGCGCCATCCGCCACCGCAGCCCCGATTCCACGATCGAGGTGCTGGTGCCCGACTTCCTGAAGTCGAAACCGGGATCGGTGGAAATCGTGGTCGAGGCGCGTCCGGACGTCTTCAACCACAACCTGGAAACCGTCCCTGCCCTTTATCCGACCGTCCGCCCCGGCGCGCGCTATTTCCATTCGCTGCGGCTGTTGCAGAAGGTCAAGGAACTGGACCCGGCGATGTTCACCAAGTCGGGCATCATGGTCGGCCTGGGCGAGGATCGCGGCAGCGTGCTGCAGGTCATGGACGACATGCGCGCGGCCGACATCGACTTCATGACCATCGGCCAGTACCTGCAACCCACGCCCAAGCACCACCGCGTTGACCGCTTCGTCACCCCCGAGGAATTCGCGGGCTATGAAAAGGCGGCCTATGGCAAGGGCTTCCTGATGGTCTCGGCCACGCCGCTGACGCGGTCGTCCTATCATGCGGGCGACGATTTCGCGCGGCTGCGCGACGCCCGCCTGCGGAAACTGGGCCGCGCGTGACCCCCCTTGCAAAGACGCCTGCCCCGCGCTAGGGCAGGCATAGAAGGCCCGAGTGACGGAATGGTAGACGTAGCGGATTCAAAATCCGCCGCCGCAAGGCATGTCGGTTCGAGTCCGACCTCGGGTACCAGCCTTTCCTGAACATCAAGGTGGGAAGGGCCGCAAGATGCGGCCCCTGGTGCTTCAATGCGCCTTTCTGCGCAGTCGCGCATTCCGCGCCCACATGTTCAATCCCTCGACAATGGCCGAGAAGGCCATCGCGGCGTAGATATAGCCTTTCGGGACATGGACGCCGAAGCCTTCCGCGATCAGCGTCGTGCCGATCAGCAGCAGGAAGGACAACGCCAGCATCACGATGGTCGGGTTCTTGCCGATGAAGGTCGCCAGCGGATTGGCGGCCAGCAGCATCACGGTCACGGCGGTGACGACGGCCACGACCATGATCTCGACATGGGGGGTCATGCCGACGGCGGTGATGATGCTGTCGATGGAAAACACCAGATCCAGGATCAGGATCTGCACGATGGCGCTGCCGAAACCGATGGCTGCCGTGCCGACGATGGTATCCTCGTGATCGACGGGATCGACGTGGTGGTGGATTTCCTTTGTGGCCTTCCAGACCAGGAACAGGCCGCCCAGGATCAGGATGATGTCCTTCCAGGAAAGCTCGTTCCCCAGGATGGTGACCACCGGCTGCGTCAGTTGCACGATCCAGGCAATCGTCGCCAGAAGGCCAAGCCGCATGATCAGCGCCAGCCCGATCCCGATCTTGCGGGCACGTTCGCGCTGATGTTCCGGCAGCTTGTTCGACAGGATCGAGATGAACAGCAGGTTGTCGATCCCCAGCACCACCTCCATCACCACAAGGGTTCCCAGCGCCACCCAGGCTTCGGGTTGCTGTGTAAGGGCGATGATGTCCTGCATGGGGATTTCCTGATGTGAAGACGATGGATGGCAAAGCCGAAATGGAAGGTTCGGTTCCATCCCCTGCCCTGCGGCGACGCCTTTGCGGCCTTGCAGCCATCGCTGTCAAGTGAAGCGGACAAGGGCTTGGAAGCGGCCTATGCTATCCCGCCATCACCCGTTCCGCCGCCTGGACGAGGATCCCGGCCAGATCGTCGAACCAGCCGCCGGCCGGGGTCGTGGCACGGCGAAGCAGCAACACTTCTCGGCAGGGCTGGGGATCGGGAAAGGCCACTGTCACAAGGCCGGGGGCAGCGGCGCATTCCTGATGGGCGGCCAGCCGGGGCAGGAATGTCAGCCCCATCCCCTGCGCGGCAAGACGGCAGAGGGTGGGCAGCGATGCAGCCCCCAGATCCAGCCGCGCGCTGCGGCGGCCCAGACCGCACACCTCCAGCGCCTGGTCACCAAGGCAATGGCCTTCGTCAAGAAGCAGCAACTGGCCGGGATCCAGATCGCGCGGCTCGGGACAGAGCGTGCCCAGACGGGCGATGCGGTCCTGGCTGCCCGCCAGAAGGAAGGGGTCGGTGAACAGCGGAACGGCAGCGAGTTCGTCGGAATCTGGCGGCGTCGCCACGACCGCCGCATCCAGTCGCCCCTGGGACAATTCCTCGATCAGCCTGTCTGTCTGGGCTTCCCGCAGATGCAGGTCGCGGCCGATGTCGCGGGCGCGCAGGATCGGCAGCGCCTCGGGCAGCAGATAGGGCGCTACGGTCGGGATCATGCCCAGCATCAGCCGCCCGCCCCGCCCCGGCTGGCGCATCGCCTGGTCCAGCCCCGCCATTGCCGCCATGACGCGCCGTGCATGAAGCTCCAGCGCCCGGCCCTGGGGCGTCAGCACCACCCCCGAAGGCGTCCGTTCCACGACGGGGTTGCCGACCTCATCCTCCAGCGCGCGGATCTGCATGGATAATGCGGGCTGGGTGACATGCATCATTTCGGCCGCGCGGGTGAAATGCCCCTGTTCGGCCAAAGCCAGGAAGTACCGCAACTGGCGCAAGGTAAGGTTCATCAGCAGTCCTTATGGATGTGATCGCCAGATCCGATTTCCCTTTATTTCAAGGTGATGCCAAAAGCAACCAAACCCACTTCAAGGAGCCGCAGCATGAGCCAGGATACCCTTCGCCCCAGGATGACCACCACCGCAGGCGCGCCGATCGCCTCGAACCAGCATACCGAAACCGCGGGTGATCGTGGTCCGGTGCTGATGCAGGACTATCAGCTTCTGGAAAAGCTGGCCCACCAGAACCGCGAACGGATCCCGGAACGTGTCGTCCACGCCAAGGGCTGGGGCGCCTTCGGCACCTTCACGGTGACCCATGACATCACGCAATACAGCTGCGCCTCGATCTTCGGGGCGGTCGGCAAGACCACCCCGATGCTGGCGCGCTTTTCCACCGTGGCGGGCGAAATGGGCGCGGCCGACCATGAACGCGACGTGCGCGGCTTTGCGCTGAAATTCTATACCGACGAAGGCAACTGGGACCTGGTGGGCAACAACACGCCCGTCTTCTTCGTGCGCGACCCGCTGAAGTTCCCGGACTTCATCCACACCCAGAAGCGCCATCCCCGCACCAACCTGCGCAGCGCGACGGCGATGTGGGATTTCTGGGGCCAGGTGCCCGAATCGCTGCACCAGGTCACCATCCTGATGTCCGACCGCGGGCTGCCGCAGGATCCGACCTTCATGGACGGCTTTGGCAGCCACACCTATTCCTTCTGGAACAAGGACGGCGAACGCTTCTGGGTCAAGTTCCACTTCAAGACCCAGCAGGGCCACCGCCATTACACCAACGGCGAGGCCGCCGAGATCATCGGCCACACCCGCGAAGGCTATCAGGAAGCGCTGTTCGGCAAGATCGAGCGGGGCGAGTTCCCCCGCTGGACGATGTATGTCCAGATCATGCCCGAGCTGGACGCGGAAAAGACGCCCTATGATCCCTTCGACCTGACCAAGGTCTGGCCGCATGGGGATTACCCGCTGATCGAGGTCGGCCAGTTCGAACTGAACCGCAACGCCGACAACTATTTCGCGCAGATCGAGCAGGCGGCCTTCAGCCCGTCCAACAAGGTGCGCGGCATCGGCTATTCGCCCGACAAGATGCTGCAGGCTCGTGTCTTCAGCTATGCCGACGCGCATCGCTATCGTCTGGGCACGCATTACGAACACCTGCCGGTGAACGCGCCGAAATGCCCGGTGCATCATTACCACAAGGACGGGCAGATGAACTTCTTCGGCCAGGTGACGGGCAGCACGGATGCCTATTACGAGCCGAACAGCCGGGGCGGCGCCGTCGAGGATCCGTCCTTCGCCGAACCGCCGCTGCGCTTGTCCGGCGTGGCCGCGCGCCAGCCGCATCGCCAACTGATCGACGATTACGAACAGCCCCGCGCGCTGCATGACAAGGTGCTGAACGACGAGGAACGGGTGCGGCTTTACAAGAACATCGCCGCCGCCATGGAAGGCGCGGACGAGGATGTTCTGGAACGGGTGCTTGTGCATTTCGAGCGGATCAGCCCGGCTTACGCGGCAGGGATCCGTGCCGCGCGCGCGGAAAAGGCTGCGCATCGCCATGCTGCCGAATGATCCTTCGCACGCGTTTTGTTAACCAGTGACCTGTTATGAAAGGGGCGCCCGACAGGCGCCCCTTTTTCTTTATCCGATCAGACGCGATCCGCTGCCATAGGTTTCCTGATAATGCCGTTCCAGCCGCATCAGCGCCAAACGCAGCACGATCTTTCCCGACCTAGCCGACCACCCCAGGCGGCGTTCGGTCAATTCGATGCCTTCCAGAAAGCAGCAGACGCGCAGGACGATATCGCCCATGCCGGGACCAAGATCGCGCAGGGCCATCGCCACCCTGTCGCGCGCCGATTCCGATCCGCCGCGATAGCCCCCGCCGCTGCGGCTGACATCGATGCCCGAAGTCATGAAGCCGGTCCAGTTCTGCGTGACGCGCGGACCCATCTGCGCCAGTTCGAAATCCTCGCGCAGGCGTTCGCCGGCGGCGACCATGCCGGGCGACAGGAAGGGTTTCCCCGCGCCATCGCGGCGGCGCGCCAGCAGCAGAAGCGGGCTTTCCGCGATGTTGACGCGGGTGCGGCGACGGCGACCATCCTCGGGGTCTTCGATGACCCGCTTTTCCCAGACGCGATGACGGTCGGCATGATCGAAGGCCGCAGGCGCCTCGGCCATGCCGGGGGCATTGTCGTTGGCGACGGGGCTTGCGTCGGTGAAATCGGCGGGACCGGGCACCGCCTTGCGCTGCCGGGGCGAACGCAGCATCGCGCGCAGGGCATCCCGCCCGGCAGGGGCGATCGCGTAACGCTGAACCCGTCCCGGCGCGGCCGAGGGCGTCACCCAGCCCTTCAGGGCCATGGTTTCGGCGATCCAGCGTTCAAGAACCGCCGTTCGGATGTCGTCGCGGCTGATGATGGCCTTGTCCATCCCATCGGCCGTCACCAGAACGGCCCCCGGTTCGGCCAGCCGCCGCAACAGGCGCAGCGCCTGGCGTTCGTCCAGCTTGCGCGGGCTTTCGGCGATCTCGGTCAGGGCGCCGTCGATCAGGGGGTCGTCGCGCCGCGCCTCGAACCGGCGGATGCGCCGCAGGATGGTCGACGCGTGGCAGCCTTCCAACCGGGCCAGGGCGCGGATCGACTGGCCTCCCTCGACATGGCGAAGGTAAAGCCTGGCATCATCCGGCAGGTCGCTGGCGGGGGTGTCTATGGCCTCGGTCGGCGAACGGTGCTCCGCTGCTAGGCTGTCGATGGCGAAATCACCGGTCAAAAGCGTCATGTCTTGTCCCTTGTCATCCTTAGGCAGCTTAAGGAACTTAACTACCTTGGGTTGCGTTAAGCGTGGTTAATGGAACGGCTGATATTCAGCAGATAGCCGCAACATTCCCTAACAAACCCTAAAGATGCGTTGCCTCAGCGCACGCTGCGTCAACGCGGCAGGCAACACCCGCCCAAGTTGTGTGAAGCTGGTCGCACCAACTTGAATGGGACAGTTCTGAAATGAGCTACATGTCGAACGTGATCGCCTTCCGCCCCCGCCCCGTGGCCGAACCGCTGCGCCGCCCGCGCTGCCTGATCCGCGCGGCGCGCGAAGGCCAGGCCGGATGGAAGCACGATCGTGACCTCAAACGGCTGCTTCGCACCGACCGCTGCCCCGCGCCGGGCGCCGCCCTGCCGCGCCTGCGGGCGGAAGAGGCCTTGCTGAACGATGCCCGTCTGCAACGTGCGGCGGAATACGACATGCACCGGCACGTTCTGCTGATGATCGCCATCCTGGCCGAAATGCGCGCCGCAGTCGCGGATGCCCCCGTGGCGGTCAGGTCGGCCGCGCAGATGGGGGCGGCGATGCTGGCGCAGGTGGGCGCGGCGATCAGCGGCCCCGGAACAGCGATCCCAGCACGCCCCTGACGATGGCCTGGCCCGATTTCGTGCCAAGCTGCCGTGCCAGGCTCTTGCCGAATGTTTCCACGATCGAATCGCTGCGGGACGACCGGGTGCGCCCTTCGTCCCGTGGCTTGTAACGGCGCGCGTTGCGGTATTCATCCCGCGTCATGTCGAACAGCGCATCGTTTTCCCTGGCCTCGGCCTCGGCGCGTGCCACGGCCCTTGCAGCTTCCTCTGCCTTCCGGGCCAGCATCTCGTGGGCCGAATCGCGGTCCACGGCCTGACCATATTTCAGGCCCATGGGGGATGCGTTCATGATCTGGGCCCGTTCGGCATCGCTGATGGGGCCAAGGCTGCTGAAGGGCGGACGAATCAGCGTCCGCTGCACCACGCCTGGCACGCCCTTGGCTTCCAGCAGCGAGGTGACGGCCTCGCCGGTGCCGACGTTCTGGATGGCATCCGCCGTGTCGAAATCGGGATTGGCGCGATAGTTCTGGGCCGCCATGCGCAGCGCCTTCTGGTCCTTGGCGGTAAAGGCGCGCAGCGCGTGCTGGATGCGGTTGCCAAGCTGCCCCAGGATCGCATCGGGAATGTCCGTCGGATTCTGGCTGACGAACCAGACGCTGACCCCCTTTGACCGGATCAGCCGCGCAACCTGTTCGACCTTCTCGATCAGCGCCTTGGGCGCGTCGTCGAACAGCAGATGCGCCTCATCGAAGAAGAAGGCGATGCGCGGGCGGTCGGGATCCCCGACTTCGGGCAGTTGTTCGAACAGTTCGGACAACAGCCACAACAGGAAGGTCGCATAAAGCCGGGGCGACTGCATCAGCTTGTCGGCCGCCAGGATGTTGATCATCCCCTTCCCCGAGGCATCCTGACGGATGAGGTCTGCCAGTTCCAGCGCAGGTTCCCCGAACAGGCTGTCGCCGCCCTGATTTTCCAGAACCAGCAAGGCACGCTGGATCGCGCCCACGCTGGCCGTGCTGACATTGCCATAGCGCAGCGACAGGTCGGCTGCGTTCTGGCCGACCCACACCAGCATCGCCTGCAAGTCCTTCAGATCCAGCAGCGCCAGCCCCTGTTCATCGGCCACACGGAAGGCAATGTTCATCACCCCTTCCTGCACATCCGTCAGGTCCAACAGGCGCGACAGCAGCAGCGGCCCCATCTCGGCCGGAGTGGTGCGGACAGGGTGGCCCGACTTGCCCCAGACATCCCAGAAGGTCACGGGGAAAGCCTGATACGCCAAGGAAATGCCGATCTGCGAGGCCCGTTCCGAAAAGGCCTGGTGCAGCTTACCATCCGCACTGCCTGCGCGCGACAGGCCGGCCAGATCGCCTTTCACATCGGCCAGAAACACTGGAACGCCCGCAAGCGACAGCGACTCGGCCAGGGTTTGCAGGGTCACGGTCTTGCCGGTGCCGGTCGCGCCCGCGATCAGCCCGTGACGGTTGGCATATTTCAGCAGCAGGGTTTGCGGGCTGGCATGGCCCGTGCCGCCGCCGCCCACGAAGACCGTGTTCGCCTGGCCGTCCACCACATCCGCCATTCCCGCCCCCGCCTGCTGTTGCGCCGCAAAGCGATGCGGCGTCCGCCGTGACAATACAATGTTAACCCCTTCATGCCAGTATCAGAATCGTTCTGCATCAGGGTCGTCGATGCGTGAACCTTCCTCCCTGTTGGACTGCCGCGCCTTCGGGCGCGGCTTTTTTGTGATGGGACCGATGTCACGGAACTGTTGACTGATCACGGCGGCGCGACTAGCGTGCGGATCAATGATGACCGGCCAGTCCGGCAGGGAGAGGGGCGCCATCAGGCGCTGGGGTCGTGGTTCATGCCGCGACCCTTTTTATTCCCACGGTCTGCCGATGCAGCCAAGGCATGACAATCAGCGCAGAAGATCGCCGGAACCCGGGTCAAGCCATGGTGAACGAGCCAATCCCGTTGCCGCCTGACAAACCTCGCGGGACATGCTAGGCCCCGCCAACGCATTGAGCAAAGGGACGAAACAACCATGCCAATCAAACCTTCGCAGGCGGCCCTGGCGGCACTTGCCCTGATCGCGGCCCCGGCCTTCGCGCAGGACGGCACCGCGCCAGCCACGCCCGAAACCGCGCCCGCCGAGACGCCCGCCGAGGCGCCCGCGTCCCCGGCACCCGCCACGGACGCCCCTGCAGCAGCCACCGACGCCCCTGCGGCGGATGCGCCCGCGACGGCCACGGATTCGCCCGCGGCCGAAACCGCCCCGGCGGCCAATGCCGAGCCCCAGGTCGGGCAGTATTACGTCAAGGAAACCCACCAGGACTGGACGACCCGCTGCCTGAAGGCCGAACAGGGCAAGGATCCGTGCGAGCTGTACCAGTTGCTGAAGGACGGCGACGGAAACTCGGTCGCCGAGATGACCATGATCCCGCTGCGCAACAGCGAGGTTGCGGCCGGGGCGACGCTGGTGGCACCGCTTGAAACCGATCTGGTCCAGGGCCTTGGCTTCGCGGTCGGCACGGCCGAGCCGCGCGGCTATCCCTTCAACTTCTGCGCCCCGGTCGGCTGCGTGTCCCGGATGGGTTTCACCCAGGCTGAACTGGACGGGATGAAGCGGGGCGCGAATGCCACGGTGACCTTGCTGCCCTTCGGCGCCGACCGCGAGAACCCGGTGCGCCTGACGCTGTCCTTGTCGGGCTTCACCGCAGCCTTCGACGCGCTGAGCGCCTATGCCGAGGCCCCTGCCGCCGAGGCTCCGGCGGAAGAAGCTCCGGCCAACTGATCTTCCGGGACCCTTCGAACCGCGCCCTTCATCCAAGGGCGCGGTTTTCCCTTGCCTAGACCCGGCGCAGCGCGATCACGGCGTTCAGCCCGCCGAAGGCGAAGGCATTGGACAGGACCGCATCGACCCTTGCCTCGCGCGCCTCGTTCGGGACCACGTCCAGGCCGCATTCGGGATCGGCTTCCTGATAGCCGATGGTGGGCGCGATCACGCCGTCGCGCAGGGCCATTATGCAGGCCAGCAATTCCACCGCCCCGGTGCCGCCGATGATATGTCCGTGCATGGCCTTGGTGGACGAAATCATCAGCCGGTCGGCGTGGTGCCCAAACGCATGGGCCACGGCTGCGCATTCCGTCTTGTCGTTCGCCGCCGTCCCGGTGCCATGGGCGTTGATATAGCCCACGTCTTCCGGGTTCAGGCTGGCATCGTGCAGCGCGGCGGTGATCGCGCGTTCCGCCCCTTGGGCCGAAGGCATGACGATGTCCTGCGCGTCGGACGACATGGCAAAGCCCACCACCTCGGCCAGGATGTCGGCCCCGCGCGCGCAGGCGTGTTCGTAATCCTCGAAGACGAAGACGCCCGCGCCCTCGCCCTGGACCATGCCGTTGCGGTTGGCGCTGAAGGGGCGGCAGGCATCCTTGGACATCACGCGCAGCCCTTCCCAGGCCTTGACGCCGCCGAAGCACAGCATCGCCTCGGATCCGCCGGTCAGCATGACCTGCGCGCCGCCAGACCGCACCATCTGGAACGCAAGGCCCATCGCATGATTGGAACTGGCGCAGGCGGTGGCTACCGTGAAGGCCGGGCCGCGCAGCCCGAATTCCATGCTGACATGGCTGGCGGCGGCGTTGTTCATCAGCTTCGGCACCACGAAGGGATGGACGCGGTTCTTCCCTTCCTCATAGACGGTGCGATAGTTTTCGTCCCAGGTGTTCAACCCGCCGCCCGCCGTGCCCAGCACCACCCCGGACCGCAGCCCGATGGCGCCTTGGAAATCCAGCCCTGACTGGGCGACCGCCTGCTTGGCGGCCAGCAGCGCGAACTGGGTGAACTTGTCGTAAAGCAGGATTTGCTGGCGGTTGAAGTAATCCTCGGCCCGCCAGTCATGGATCTGGGCGCCGATCTGGATCGACAGCCGGTCCACGTCGCGGAAATCAAGCTGGCTGATGCCGCAGCGTCCTTCCCTGAACGCCTCCATCGTGGTCGGCACGTCATGGCCAAGGGCGTTGATCGTGCCCGCGCCGGTGATGACGACGCGCCGCATTCCGTTCGGCCCTTCCACGCCCGCCTGGGCCGCTGCGGCCTTCGCCCCTGATTTCCGCGAATTCATGCGGCCTTCTGCGCCACCAGCCGTTCGACCGCCGCCATGATCGTCCCCATGTTCGAGATGTCGAATTCCGACCTTTCGGGTTCGTTGGCGTTGAACGGGATCGAGATGTCGAACTCCTCCTCGATCGCGAAGATCGATTCCACCAGACCCAGGCTGTCGATGCCCAGATCCTGCGGGGTGGAATTCTCGGTGATCTGGTCGGGTTCCAGCATGGCCTGTTCGGCGATGATGGCCCGGATGCGGTCTCTGATCTGGTCGGTCATGAAGCCTCCTGCTCAGCCCTTTTCCAACAATCGTGTAACAGTTTCCTGAAGGCGCGCCAGTTGATCGGCGAAGCGCGGCAGGCGGCGGATGGCCTTCTGGATTTCCATCTGGGTCTCCATCTTGACCGCCGGATTGCCCAGGATCACGCGGCCGGCCGGAACGCGGGTGAAGATCTTGCTGGCCCCGCCCGCGATCACGTCGTCGCCCACGTCGATGTTGTCGTTGACGCCGACCTTGCCCGCCAACACGACCCGGTTGCCGATGCGTGCCGATCCCGCGATGCCCACCTGCGAACACAAGAGGCAGTCGTCGCCCACGGTGACATTGTGGCCCAGCATGACAAGGTTGTCGATCTTGGTGCCGTTGCCCACACGCGTCGCGCGGATGGTGCCGCGATCTATGGTGGAATTGGCGCCGATCTCGACGTCGTCGCCGATCTCGACCCCGCCCAGCGAATGGATCCGCGTCCAGTGCTGCTGCTTGATCGCATCGCGGCTGCCCAGGGTGCGGCGGATTTCCTCGATTCCGGATTCTTCCGGGGTGACGAAGGAAAAGCCGTCGCCGCCGATGACGGCGTTCGACTGCACGATCAGTCGGTGGCCCGCCGTGACGCCATGGGCGATGCGCACGCCCGCGTTCAGCAGGACATCGTCACCCAGCCGCGATCCGCGCCCGATGCTGACATGCGGCCCGATCCGTGCGCCCCGCCCGATCGTCACATCCGCGCCGATCACGACAAAGGGACCGACTGCCGCACCCTCGCCCAGGCGGGCCGAGGGGTCGATGACCGCCGTCGGATGAATGCCGGGGGCGATGTCGGGGCCGGGGTCGAAGGCGCGGGTCAGCCCCGCCATCAGCAGGCGGGGACGCGGCGCGAAGATCGCCGCCTTCAAGCCATAGGCCTGGGGATCCATCCCTTCGGCCAGGATCGCCATGCTGCCCGGTTGCAGGGCGGTCGCGTATTTGGGCGACATGGCCAGGGCGATCACGCCGCCCTCGGGCCCCACGGGACCGGTCGCCTGCGGCTCGGCCGCGCCGGTTACCTTCAGATCCAGATCGCCCCAGCCCTGCGCATCCAGGGCCTGCGCCAGTTCGCGGATGGTGATTGCCATGATCCCCCCTTGTCGGGACGCGGCATAGACCCTTCGGCCTTACGAATCCAGCCCGGCCTTCTGGATGGCGTCATAGAGCGCCGCGTCACGGCCATAGACATCCTCGAACCGGCGGATGGTGCCGTCGGCGTCCGGGAAGGCGGTGAAATAGACCAGATGAACCGGAACGAAGGGCGTCAGCTTCAGCCAGGCCTCGTTGCCGCGATCCAGCGCCCGATGGAACATGGCCTTCGGATCGTCGGTCTGCCTGGACAACAGGGCATAGGCCAGATCGAAAGGATCGCCGATGCGGATGCAGCCATGGGAATGGGCGCGCATCGCATTGCCGAACAGATGCTTGGTCGGCGTATCGTGCAGATAGATGTTCCAAGGGTTCGGGAAGATGAACTTGACCAACCCCAAGGCATTGTCGTCGCTGGGCTTCTGCCGCATCCGATAGGGGAAGTTCGCCGCCGTATAGCGGCCGAAGTCGATGCGGTCGCGCGCGATCACGTTGCCGTTCCCGTCCACCACGTCCAGATGCGATACTGCATGACGGTTGGCCTGCAACTTCGGCAGGTATTCCTTGACCGTGATCGACCGGGGCACGTTCCAGCGGGGATTGGCCACCACATATTCGATTTCATCGGAAAATTCCGGCGTCTGGCGGTCGTGGTCAGGATGGCCCACGACGACGCGGGTGCGGAAGACCTCGGTCCCGTTTTCCATGATCCGGGCGGTGTATTCGGGGATGTTCACCCAGACGTGACGCGCATCCAGATCCTCGGACCCCATCCAGCGCATCCGTTCCAGGGCCACGACAATGGCGCGGCTGCCGGCATCGTCGGGCACGTCGCCATTCAGGTGGCGGATGGTCTTGGGTCCGGCAACCCCGTCCGAAGGCAGCCCGACCGCCGCCTGATAGCGCGCCACCGCGTCCGCCAGGGCCGCGTCATAGGCCAGGGGATCCGAGGCGGTCGCGTCAAAGCCGATGCTGCCCAGCCGGGCGCGAAGGGGGACGATGCCGTCGCCGCGCATCCCGGTCCGCCACAACCCCTCGGGCACGCGCGGCAGATCTGCGGGAACCGCCAGTGTTTTCGGCACGGTCAGGGCACGTTGAAGCGCCAGATAGGCAGGGTGGCGCGGCTGAAGATCCAGAAGGAACCGCCGAGGATCCGGCGCCTGCGTGAAGTCGCGGATCAGGCGGTCGATGGGCGGGCGCCCGACCTTTCGCTTGATGAGCGGATCGACCGAGGCCGGGCGCACCATCCCCCCGGTCATGTCGCGCATATAGCGCACCAGGACCCGCGCCTGCCCCACCTCGGTCGCGGCATCGTGGGCATCGGCGGCTAAAGCAGCCGTGGTATAACGGCCAGCCGGGATGCCATGCTGGGGCGCGGTCGCGATCGCGTCACGCAGCGCCTCGCGCAGTTCGCCCGCGCGTTCGCCCATGAAGATCGGTCGCAACCCATGCGAGCCGTAATAAGCGGCCAGGTCCGGAACGGCTGCCGCCTTTTCAGCCAGGGCCATGTCCTGCGGGCTGAATTCAAGGCGTGGTGCGGCGGCAACAGCCACCGCCGGGGCCAGTCCGGCCTGCGTCTGCGCAACCGCAGATTGTCCCGCCCAGATCAATAGAATAGCTGCAAAAAATGTCTGACCGCGCATTGCCGTCCCTTCAATCCTGGTCCTGGATTTTGCCATTACGCCCCCTTTTTCTCCAGCGAATGCGGGGCGGTTCGGCGCAGGGCAGGATCATGGTGGCATTGGCGCCACAGTCTCGCGGCGACCTTGCCACAACAGCGAAGCATCGGCAGGTTCTTGCCTAGCTCCTGTGGATTTACACCCTAGAAGGAAGGAATCTATTTCTGAGCGCACGGTCTTTTGACATATTGTTAAGCAGCCGGGGATAACCTCGGCCGCGCTGCAGAAACTGCGGCGGAAAAAAGACGAAGTGGGACAGGCGATCTGACATGACATTCGACCTTCTTTCGCGCCGCGGCATTCTGGGTGTGTTCGCGGCTACAACCGTGGCGGCAGCACCAGTGATGGGCAACGCCTTCGGGTTGCTGCGGGGCGCGGGCGACATGCGCCGCATCCGCATGTATTCGGGCAGAACCGGCGAAAGCCTCGACACGGTGTACTGGGTGGATGGCAAGTACATCCGCGAGGCCCTGAACGAAATCAACATCTTCATGCGCGACTGGCGCACGGGCGAAGCCATCGGGATCGACCCGCGCGCGGTCGATGTTGCCGCCGCCTCGCACCGGCTGCTGCAGACCAACGAACCCTACATGATGCTGTCGGGCTATCGCTCGCCCCGGACGAACGCGATGCTGCGCCGCAGCTCGGGCGGGGTCGCCCGCAACTCGCTGCACATGGTGGGCAAGGCTGCTGACCTGCGCCTGAAGTCGCGGTCGGTCAGCCAGATGTACAATGCCGCGATGTCCTGCCGGGCCGGCGGCGTGGGCAAGTATTCCCGTTCCAACTTCGTCCACATGGATTGCGGACCCGTCCGCAGCTGGGGCGCCTGAAACATCGCATCTGCACCACCACCTGCAACGCCGCACGCCTTTCGCGCGCGGCGTCTTTTGTTGGCATATGGCTGCCGAAACAGGGGGATCCTGCAAGTGGCTTGACGGCACAGCCTGGAACCTGACACCTTTTCATCATCATGAACGTCAATTGGAAGCTGCCAGATGCCGCATATGACGCGTCGCTACCGAACGGCCAAGAAAATCCAGGCGACGGCGATCCAACTGGCGGTGCGCGACGGACTGGCGAATGTCACGACCGAGGCGATCGCCAAGGAAGCCGGCATCAGCACCCGGACCTTCTTCAACTATTATCCCTACAAGGAAGCGGCGATGATGGGGCCGCCGCCCGATTACCCGGCCGATGCGTCCGAGCAGTTCGTGAAGGGGCGCGGCACCCTGCTGGAGGATCTGGATCGCCTGATCACCCTTCACCTGGCACGCTTCATCGAGGAACGGGAGCTTCTGGCCCATATCCTGGTCCTGGCCAATTCGGATGCCAAGTTGGACGCCTTGCGCAATTCTACGATCCTGTCGCGCCGCGCGCAGATGCGCGATCTGCTGCGCCGCCGCTGCCCCGACGCCAAGCCCGCCCAGATCGAGATCCTGGCCGCCGCCATCGTCGCCGCCACCAATGCCGCGACAAAGGATTGGGCCAGCGGAGAGGTTGACGATTTCATCGGCGCCGCGCGCGAGAACCTGACCCTGATCCAGTCCGCAGCGGCCATGCTGTCGCAAAGCCCCGGCTAAACGCCGAGGATCTTGCGGTACAGATTGTCCAGGAAGGGACCGGCCTCGACGAAAGGGTCATGACCGGGGCCAAGCACCGCGCGCACCTGCACCTCGAAATCCGCATAATGCTGGGTCAGCGCCCAGATCGAGAAGATGAGGTGGCGCGGCTCGACAGGGGCAAGGCGTCCGTCGTCCATCCAGCCCTGCAGGATCGCCGCCGCGCGATCCACGATCTGCCGCAACCCGCCGCCCAGGATTTCCGTCAGATGCGGCGCGCCCTGCAGGATTTCATAGGCGAACAGGCGGCTTTCGCGGGGATAGCGGCGCGACATCTCCAGCTTGGCGCGGACATAGGTCATCACCTCTTCCAGCGGGTCGCCGTCGGGGTCGATTCGGACCATGGGGGCCAGCCACATGTCCAGCAGCGTGGTCAGAAGGGTCTTGTGGATGTCGTCCTTGGACGCGAAGTAATAAAGGACATTCGGCTTCGACAGGCCGGCTGTCTCGGCGATCTGGTCGATGGTGGCGCCGCGAAATCCGCTGACCGAAAAGACCGACAGCGCGCCTTCCAGGATCAGGTCGCGGTTCTTCTGCTGGATGCGCGTCAGGGGCGGCTGCGACTGGTCGGCCATTCCTGGTCCCTTTCCCTGATGCGTTTTTGGGCAACAGGCACGGTGCCCCCTTTCGGGACGCTTGACTGAACCCTGCCCCGTGCTAGCGTGATCCTGACCAATTGGTCAATAAAGGAAGGGTGTTACAGGGCGCGCTGCCGCCCGGCCCCATCAAGCCTGCCCTGCGCCAGAACGGGGCGGCCAGACAGGAAGGACGACAGATGACCGATGCCAGCGGGCTGGTTCCGGCTGCCAATATGCGGGTTGACGGCGAACGGCTGTGGGACAGCCTGATGCAGATGGCCCAGATCGGCCCCGGGGTGGCGGGCGGCAACAACCGCCAGACCCTGACCGACGCCGATGCCGAGGGACGCGCCCTGTTCCGCCAATGGTGCGAGGATGCGGGCATGACCATGGGCCTTGACCGGATGGGCAACATGTTCATGCGCCACGAGGGTGCCGAGCCCGATCTCGACCCGGTCTATATCGGCAGCCACCTGGACACCCAGCCGACCGGGGGCCGGTTCGACGGCGTTCTGGGCGTCTTGGCAGGGTTGGAGGTGATCCGGTCGGTCCGCGACATGGGCATCACCACGCGCCGTCCCATTGTCGTGACCAACTGGACGAACGAGGAAGGCGCCCGTTTTGCCCCCGCCATGCTGGCATCGGGCGTCTTTGCGGGTGTTCTGACCGAGGATTACGCCAACAGCCGCACGGATGCGGAAGGCAAGCGCTTCGGGGACGAGCTTGACCGCATCGGCTGGCGAGGGGACGAGGCGCCGGGCCACCGCCGCATCCACGCGATGTTCGAATACCATATCGAGCAAGGCCCGATCCTGGAAGCCGAGGGCAAGCAGATCGGGGTCGTCACGCACGGCCAGGGGTTGTGGTGGCTGCAAGTCACGCTGACCGGCAAGGACGCGCACACGGGATCCACGCCCATGAACATGCGCGTGAATGCGGGCCTGGGCATGGCGCGCATCATCGAGGCCGTGCATCGCATCGCCATGGACCATCAGCCCGATGCCGTGGGCGCGGTGGGCCAGGCCAATGTCTGGCCGAACAGCCGCAACGTCATCCCCGGCCGCGCGGTCTTCACCGTCGATTTCCGTTCGCCCGACCTAGCCAAGCTGAACGCCATGCGCGCCCGGCTTGAGGACGAGGCGCCCCGCATCGCCGCCGACCTTGGCCTGGGAATCGAGATCGAGCCGGTCGGCCATTTTGACCCCGTGACCTTCGATCCCGGCCTTGTGGAGAAGGTCCGCAACGCCGCCGAAAGGCTGGGCTACAGCCATATGAACATCGTCTCGGGCGCGGGGCATGACGCCTGCTGGATCAACCGCGTGGCGCCCACGGTGATGATCATGTGCCCCTGCGTGGACGGGCTGTCCCATAACGAGGCCGAGGAGATCACCCCGGAATGGGCAAGCGCCGGGGCGGATGTGCTGCTGCACGCGGTGCTGGATGCGGCCGAGATTGTCCGCTGACGCGGACGAAAGCCGGGGGCGCTGCCCCCGGACCCCCGGGATATTTGAACACAGAAGATGAGGGCATCCATGAGCACGGTCATCCGCAACGGCACCATCGTCACCGCCGATCTGTCCTACAAGGCCGATGTGCTGGTCGAGGGCGGGCGCATCGCGGCCATCGGCCAGGGCCTGACCGGCGACAAGGTGCTGGACGCCACCGGCTGCTATGTGATGCCGGGCGGGATCGACCCGCATACGCATCTTGAGATGCCCTTCATGGGCACCTATTCGGCCGACGATTTCGACAGCGGCACGCGGGCGGCGCTGGCGGGCGGGACGACGATGGTGGTGGATTTCGCCTTGCCCTCGCCCGGCCAGGGACTTCTGGACGCGCTGCAGATGTGGGACAACAAGTCGGGCCGCGCGCATTGCGATTACAGCTTCCACATGGCGGTGACCTGGTGGGACCAGCAGGTCTTCGACGAGATGGCGGCGGTGGTGGATCGCGGCATCACCAGCTTCAAGCATTTCATGGCCTACAAAGGCGCGCTGATGGTGAATGACGACGAGTTGTTTGCCAGCTTCCGCCGGGTGGGCGACCTGGGCGGCGTGGCGATGGTCCATGCCGAGAACGGCGACGTGGTGGCCGAACTGTCTGCCCGGCTGCTGGCCGAAGGCAATACCGGCCCCGAGGCCCACGCCTATTCCCGCCCCCCGCAGGTCGAGGGCGAGGCCACCAACCGCGCCATCATGGTGGCCGACATGGCGGGGGTGCCGCTCTATGTGGTCCATGTATCCTGCGAGGACAGCCACGAGGCGATCCGCCGCGCCCGCGCGGCAGGCAAGCGCGTCTGGGGCGAGCCTCTGATCCAGCACCTGACGTTGGACGAAAGCGAATATTTCAACCCTGACTGGGACCATGCTGCCCGCCGCGTCATGTCGCCCCCTTTCCGCAACAAGCTGCACCAGGACAGCCTTTGGGCGGGGCTGCAATCGGGATCGCTGTCCGTGGTGGCGACCGATCACTGCGCCTTCACGACCCGGCAGAAGCGGACCGGCATCGGCGACTTCACCAAGATCCCCAATGGGACCGGGGGGCTGGAGGACCGGATGCCGATGCTGTGGACGCATGGGGTCGCGACCGGGCGGCTGACGCCCAATGAATTCGTGGCCGTCACCTCGACCAATATCGCCAAGATCCTGGGGATGTATCCCCGCAAGGGCGCGGTTCTGGTGGGCAGCGACGCCGATCTGGTCGTCTGGGATCCCGAGGCCGAAAAGACCATCGCGGCGGACAGCCAGCAGTCGGCCATCGACTATAACGTCTTCGAGGGGCAGCGCGTGAAGGGCCTGCCGCGTTATGTCCTGACGCGCGGGCATGTGGCGGTGGACGGCGGCAGGCTGGATAGCCGCGAAGGCCATGGCGAATTCGTCGCCCGAGAGCCGCGCGGCACGGTGAACCGCGCGCTGTCTGCCTGGAAGGAACTGACCGCCCCGCGCCCGGTGGAACGGTCGGGCATCCCGGCAAGCGGGGTGTGACTTGACCGTCATCCAGGCCCGCGACGTTTCCCTGACCTTCCAGACCGCCGACGGCCCCGTCCATGCGCTGAAGGACGTCAGCCTGACCATCGAGCGGGGCGATTTCGTCAGCTTCATCGGCCCCTCGGGCTGCGGCAAGACGACCTTCCTGCGCGCCATCGCCGCGCTTGAGACGCCGACCGCCGGCACGCTGGAGGTGGCGGGAATGTCCCCGGACCAGGCGCGGCGGCAGCGGGCCTATGGCTATGTCTTCCAGGCGCCGGGGCTCTATCCCTGGCGCACCATCGCCGGAAACATCAGCCTGCCGCTGGAGATCATGGGCTTTTCCCACGCCGACCGCGCGCAGCGGACCCAGCGTGTGCTGGATTTGGTGGACCTGGCGGGCTTTGGGGCCAAGTATCCCTGGCAATTGTCGGGCGGGATGCAGCAGCGCGCCAGTATCGCCCGCGCCCTGGCCTTTGATGCCGACATCCTGCTGATGGACGAACCTTTCGGCGCCCTGGACGAGATCGTGCGCGACCGCCTGAACGAGGCGCTGCTGGATCTGTGGAAGAAGACCGGCAAGACCATCGGCTTCGTCACCCATTCCATCCCCGAGGCGGTCTATCTCTCCACCAAAATCGTCGTCATGTCGCCGCGTCCGGGGCGGATCACGCGCATCATCGACAGCCCCCTGCCCCGCGACCGCCCGCTGGAGATCCGCGACACCCCCGAATTCATCGCCCTGGCCCAGCAGGTGCGCGAAGGGCTGCGCGAAGGGCACGGGTATGACTGAGTCCGCGATCCCCTTGGGACCGGGCGTCCTGGGGCGCGGGTTCGGGCGCGCCCTGCCCATCCTGACCGTGCTGTTGGCCATCGTTGCCATCTGGTATCTGGCGGCGGTCTGGATGAACGCCCCCTGGGTGCGGGACCAGGCGGCCCGCGCCGACACGGTGCTGACCACAGGCGACCTGATCCGCCAGACGCTCACGCTGGAACGCCCTGTCCTGCCCGCACCGCATCAGGTGGCGGCGGGCTTGTGGGAGGGGATCGCGGGGCAAAGCATCACCTCGAAGCGCAGCCTGGTCTGGCATGGCTGGGTCACGCTGTCGGCGACGCTGGCGGGCTTTGCCATCGGCACGGTGGCGGGGATCGGGCTGGCGGTGGGCATCGTCCACAACCGCGCCATGGACCAGTCGGTGATGCCCTGGGCGGTCGCCAGCCAGACGGTGCCGATCCTGGCCATCGCGCCGATGGTGATCGTGGTCTTTGCCAGCATGGGCGTGACCGGGCTGCTGCCCAAGGCGATCATCGCGGCCTGGCTGTCCTTCTTCCCGGTGCTGGTCGGCATGGTCAAGGGGTTCCGCACGCCCGACGCGATGCAGCTTGACCTGATGCACAGCTGGAATGCGTCCCGCGCGCAACAGTTCTGGCGGCTGCGGCTGCCCAGTTCGCTGCCCTATCTGTTCGCCAGCCTCAAGGTCGCCATTGCCGCGGCCCTTGTCGGCACCATCGTGGGCGAGCTTCCGGCAGGCGCCACGGCGGGGCTTGGGGCGCGGCTTCTGTCGGGCAGCTATTACGGGCAGACGGTGCAGATCTGGTCGGCGCTGTTCGCGGCCGCGATCCTGGCCGCCGTGCTGGTCATGCTGATCGGCGCGCTGGAACGGCTGACCCTGCGGCGCATGGGGCTTGCACGATGAGCGCCCTGCCCGTCATCGCCGTCTGGCTGGGCGCCCTGGCCCTGAATACCTGGCTGTCGCGCTTCGACACCCGTGTGAGCCGGCTTGCGGTGGCGCTGATCTTCGGCGCCACGATCCTGATCCTGTGGGAGATGATCGTCCGCATCTATGCCATCCCACCCGTGATCCTTCCCGCGCCCAGCCAGATCGGCGCCAGCTTCGCCGCCAATACCGCGATCCTGTGGACCGATTTCGTGCAGACCATCGTCAAGGGGGCGCTGACCGGCTGGCTGATCGGGGCGGGTGCCGCCATCGCGACCGCCATCGCCATCGACCGCAGCCCCTTTCTGCAGCGCGGGCTGCTGCCTATCGGCAACTTCGTCGCCGCCCTGCCCATTGTCGGCATCGCGCCGATCCTGGTGATGTGGTTCGGCTTCGACTGGCAGTCCAAGGCGGCCGTGGTCGTGGTGATGGTGTTCTTCCCGATCCTGGTGAACATGGTGGCGGGCCTTGCCGCGACCGATCCCATGCAGCGCGACCTGATGGCGACCTGGGCCGCGCCTTATTGGGCAAGCCTGTGGAAGCTGCGCCTGCCCGCCGCCATGCCCTTTCTGTTCAACGGGCTGAAGATCACCACCACCCTGGCCCTGATCGGCGCCATTGTCGCGGAATTCTTCGGCAGCCCGACCAAGGGCATGGGCTTTCGCATCTCGACCGCGGTGGGGCGGCTGGATCTGCCGTTGGTCTGGGGGGAGATCCTTGTGGCGGCAATCGCGGGATCGCTGTTCTATGGCATCGTGGCGCTGATCGAAAAGAAGGTGACGTTCTGGCACCCGTCGCAGCGTCCTCAACGGGGCTGATGCCCCATATGACAGGAGAGGGAAGATGAAGACATTGATGCTGGGTGCCGCATTCGCCCTGGCGGCGGGCGGCGCGGGCGCGCAGGAACTGACCCTGCAATTGAAATGGGTCACCCAGGCGCAGTTCGCGGGCTATTACGTCGCCAAGGACAAAGGCTTCTACGAGGAAGAAGGCCTTGACGTCACCATCCTTCCGGGCGGCCCCGACATCGCGCCCACGCAGGTGCTGGCGGGCGGCGGCGCGGATGTGATCGTCGAATGGATGCCAGCCGCCTTGGCCGCCCGCGAAAAGGGCCTGCCGCTGGTCAACATCGCGCAGCCCTTCAAGGCGTCGGGCATGATGCTGACCTGCCTCAAGGAAAGCGGCATCACCGATCCCAAGACCGACTTCAAGGGCAAGACCCTGGGCGTCTGGTTTTCCGGCAACGAATATCCGTTCCTGTCCTGGATGAGCCAGCTTGGCCTGTCCACCGAAGGCGGCCCCGATGGCGTCACGGTCCTGAAGCAGGGCTTCAACGTCGATCCGCTGCTGCAAAAGCAGGCCGCCTGCATCAGCACCATGACCTATAACGAATACGGCCAGGTCCTGGACGCCGGCATCGCGCCCGAGGATCTGGTGACCTTCAAATACGAGGACCAGGGCGTCGCCACCCTGGAAGACGGCCTCTATGTCCTGGAAAGCACGCTGCAGGACGATGCCAAGGTCACCGACCTGGTGAAATTCGTCCGCGCCAGCATGAAGGGCTGGAAATATGCCGAGGAAAACCCCGAGGAAGCCGCCCAGATCGTGCTCGACAATGACGAGACCGGCGCCCAGACCCTGGACCATCAGGTCCGCATGGTCACCGAGATCGGCAAGCTGACCGCAGGCAGCGACGGCACCCTGGACGAGGCCGATTATCAGCGCACCGTGGACACGCTGATGGCGGGCGGATCCGACCCGGTGATCTCGAAAGCGCCGGAAGGGGCCTTCACCCATCTGATCACCGACCGCGCCTTCGACTGATCCATCTTCTGTGCCGAAATATCCTCGGGGGGAATCCCGGAACGGGATGGGGGGCAGACAGCCCCCCTTCTTCTTTGCCCCCTGCGACCCCAAGGGCCGCACGCGATCGCATCCCGCATGAGCCTGCCCTTCATTGGCTGGGCCGAAAGCGGGTCGGGCCGACCTGCGTCGCCAAGGCTTCATGGCCTTGGCCGGGATTGGCTTTCACACCGGCAGGGATCGCCATATCGCCCGAAGGGGTTGGGACGGCTTCCCGCCCCGTCCCGTGCCTGCGTTCAGCGGGCCATTTCGCGGACCACTTCGCCCTTGGGATCCAGTTCCAGCGTCACCGGCTCGCCCTGCGGGTTCGTGGCATCCAGCAGCAGGCGCGGACCGTGGGCGTGCAAAAGACCCAAGGCGGTATAGCCGGCGCCGGTCAGCCGCTGATTGACGGCCACGCTGTCGAAATTCGCCGGAAGGGCGGCAGGACGACCGTCATCGCGGCCCATCGGGCGCATTCCATGGGGCCGGTTCCCGTGCATGGCATGACCGCCCGGACGCATCCCACGCTCGCCGTGGCCGGGACCGCGCTCGCTGCGGCGTTCCTCGCGCCGGTCACCGCGTGGCCCATCCTCGCGGCCAAAGCGCAGCACGCGGCCGTCTGCGTCGAATTCGGCGCGCATATCCTCGCCAGTCGCATCCTCGCCCTTGACCATCACGCGGCCGTTGCGGTTGCCGATCTCGTCGATGCGGTCGAACTGCGCAATCACTTCATTGTCGCGCACGGCCTGGGGAAGCAGCGTGTCGATCAGGTCGGCGGGGATCGCGGCATCATCCACCTCGACCCCGATCAGCGTGTTCTGGCGGTCGAACTTCACCTCGATCTCGGCTCCGCTGGGCTGGCGGCCCTTGATCTCGATGTGATCGGGGCGTTGCTTCACCTCGGTGATGGATCCGAACAAGCCCATCACCTGCTGGCCGCGCAACTCGGCAGGCACAAGGGCGTCGGTCAGCGATTGCGGCAAGGCGCCGCCATCCGCCTCGACCTCGACCAGGTTGCCGGCCATGTTCACCCGGGCCTCGATGTCGATCCCATCGGCGGTGCGCCCCTCGATCTCGCGCATGCCGTCGCGCTTCGTCTCGACTTCAAGATTGCCGAGGTTCAGCCCGGCCAGGGGCGCAGGCAGGTCGCCCGGCGCAGGCGCTGCGGTCTGCGCCATCGAGCCTGTGCCGATCCCGGCGATCAGCGCCAGCATCGCGGCCGAGGTGGTGAATCTGCGAATGGCCATGTCGGTATCCTTTCAATTCTTCGGGCGGCAAGGCCCTGACGAATCATGTCCTAGCCCCTTGTCGCCGAACGAATCGCCAATGGCTCGTTTGGTTTCCATTTGGGTTCCGGCGGCTATGCTGGCGGCATGAACCCGATGCGCGCCCTTGCCCTGATCCTTGCGACCTGCGCCCCGGCGACGGCCCTGGATGTCGCGCCGCAGGTGATCGAACAGTTCCAGCCCCTGCCCTTTCACGAAATCGCCGCCTCGGTCGCCGATCGTTACGAGGGCAGGCTGCTGGCTGCCGATACCCGCGCGCCGATGCCGCATGAACGCGACCTGGGCGCGGAACTGGTCTATCAGTTCCGGCTTCTGACCCCGCAGGGCAACCTGATGGACATCCGCATCGACGCCCGCAGCGGTCGCTTCCTGTCGGTGTCCGGCCGCGGCCAGTTGGAAGCCCGCAAGCCTGTGCAATGAAGGAACCCCCATGCGAGCCTTGATCGTCGAGGATGATCCCCTGTTGTCCGGGCAACTGGCAGCCGCCCTGCGCGATGCGGGCTTTGTCACGGACTGCGCGGCGGATGGCGTGCAAGGCGAATATCTGGGGGCCACGGAATCCTATGACGTCGCCGTCCTGGATCTGGGCCTGCCCGGCATGCCGGGGATCGAGGTTCTGACCCGTTGGCGCGATGCGGGGCTGGCGATGCCGGTCCTGATCCTGACCGCGCGGGGCGACTGGACCGACAAGGTGGCCGGTTTCCGCGCCGGGGCCGACGATTACGCCGTCAAGCCCTTCCGCCTGGACGAGGTCGTCTTGCGCTGCCAGACCCTGATCCGCCGCGCGGCAGGCCATGCCCGCCCGGTGATCCGCGCTGGCGCCCTGGTGCTGGACAGCCAATTGGGCGTCATCACCCGCGACGGGGTGGCGCTGAAGCTGACCGGATTCGAGTCGCGGATCCTGTCCTATCTGCTGCTGCACCAGAACCGGGTTGTCAGCCGCACCGAACTGTCCGACCACCTGTACGAGGCCGAATCCGACCGCGACTTCAAATCCATCGAGGTCGTGATCGGCCGGTTGCGCCGCAAGGTCGGCGACGGCGTGATCGAGACCCGCCGTGGCGAAGGCTATCTGCTGCGGGCGCCTGCGTGACGGGGTCGATCCGGGGGCGGCTGCTGCTTCTGGCGGCGGTCTGGCTGGCGGCGGCCCTGCTGGCGGCGTTCCTGTTCATCTCCTCGCTGCTGAGGGATTTCATCACCGACCGCTTCGACGCCGAAATGGCGGCCGTCGCGGACGGATTGATCGCGTCGCTTGAAATGGACGACGAAGGCCGGATTGAACTGGACGACCCGCCGACGGATCCCCGCTTCGGGCTGCCGTTCAGCGGCTGGTACTGGCAGGTCGCATCCGATGCCGGGGTCATTGCCCGTTCCGATTCGCTGCTGGACGGGTTGCTGCGGGGACCGGCCGGCGCATTCACGGGTGGCCTGGGGGTCGGCGCGGATGGCGCGGCCCTGCGCGTGCTGCGCCGCCAGGTGACGCTGCCGGACGAGGGGGTGCGGATTGCCGTGACTGTCACCGCGCCTCGCGCGCAGATCGACGACAGCCTGCGCCAGATCAGCCGCCCGCTGGGCATCGCGCTTGTCGTCCTGGGGATCGTGCTGGCCCTTGCCAGCGTGGTGCAGGTGACGGCGGGGCTGACCAGCCTGGATCGTCTGCGCCGCGACCTGGCCCGGGTCCGCGCAGGAACCCGCGACCGGCTGGCCCTGCCCGATGTCAGCGAGTTGCGACCCCTGACAGCGGAAATCAACGCGGCCCTCGATCAGAACGCCGATCTTCTGGCCCGGTCGCGACAGCATCTGGGGAACCTGGCCCATTCGCTGAAGACGCCCCTCGCGGCGCTGGCGAACGAACTGCCCCCCGATCATCGCGGTCAGGCGCTGATCACCCGCATGGACCGGCTGATCGGCTGGCATCTGCGCCGCGCCCGATCCGCCGGACCGCGCGTCCTGGGACAGCGGACCCCCGTGCGGCCGGTCGTCGACGACATCCTGATGGTCCTGCGCTGGCCCATGCAGGACAAGGACATGACCGCCCGGATCGACTGCCCTGCCGGTGCCGCCTTCGCAGGCGAACGGCAGGATCTGGAGGAGATGATCGGCAACCTTTGCGACAACGCGGTGAAATGGGGGCGCTCTCATCTGGCGATCACCGTTTCCCATTCCCCCGCCCTGACCATCCGCATCGAGGATGACGGTCCGGGAATGACGGAAACCGACGCCCCCCGCGCGCTGATCCGCGGGGGACGGCTGGATGAACACGGTGCCTCGGGGTCGGGGCTGGGGCTGGCCATCGTGGCGGATCTGGCGGCGCTGCATGGCGGCGGCCTGCGGCTGGAACGGTCGGCAATGGGGGGGCTGGCGGCCATCCTAGACCTGCCTGCCTGAAATTTCCGCAAACCACGTTCCGCGAAGTTTTACCATTTGATAAAAAATTCGGCCTGTGTCAGCCTGATTCTTGCCAACAGGTGAGCCAGGAGACGTAAATGTCCCAAGCAAGATTGGCGCCGGGCGTCGTTCCCGGCCGCCTTACCCCCCATGAACTCGCGGTGAACTTTGCCGATGTCGCACCGCCCCTGACCCGGCACGAGGCGCGCGTCGCGGCCGACCGCTGTTATTTCTGCCACGATGCGCCCTGCATCACCGCCTGCCCGACCAGCATCGACATTCCGCTGTTCATCCGCCAGATCGCGACAGGCACGCCCGATGCGGCGGCGATGACGATCTTTCACGCCAACATCCTGGGCGGCATGTGCGCCCGGGTCTGCCCGACCGAGAACCTCTGCGAAGGCGCCTGCGTGCGCATGGATGCCGAAGGCGACCCGGTCGAGATCGGCGCGCTGCAGCGATACGCCACCGACGGGCTGATGGCGCAGGACGGCCACCCGTTCCGCCGCGCAGCCTCCACGGGCAAGCGCATCGCGGTCGTGGGCGCGGGTCCCGCCGGCCTTGCCTGCGCGCACCGGCTGGCCGCCAAGGGCCACGATGTCACGATCTTCGAGGCGCGGCCCAAGCCGGGCGGGCTGAACGAATACGGCATCGCCAGCTACAAGGCCGTGGACGGCTTTGCCCAGGCCGAAGTGGACTGGATCCTGGGTATCGGCGGGATCGAGTTGCGCCACGATCAGCGGCTGGGCCGCGACATCAGCCTGGATACGCTGCGGGCCGAATACGACGCCGTGTTCCTGGGCATGGGCCTTGGCGGCGTCAACGCTCTGCGGGCCGAGGGCGAGGAACGTGGGAACGTGCTGGACGCGGTCAGCTTCATCCGCAACCTGCGCCAGGCCAGCGACCTGACCACCCTGCCCATCGGCCGCGACGTGGTGGTGATCGGCGGCGGCATGACGGCAGTGGATGCGGCCGTGCAGGCACGACTGCTGGGCGCCGAAAACGTCACCATCGTCTATCGCCGCGACCAGTCGCAGATGGGCGCCAGCCGCCACGAACAGGACCATGCCACGGCCAGCGGCGTCCGCATCATCTGCAACGCCGCGCCGGTCAAGGTCCATGGCAACGGCACCGTGGTCGAGGTCGAGTTCGCCTATACCGCAGTCGATCCCGATGGCGGGCTGCACCTGACCGACGACCGCTTCCGCCTGAAGGCCGACCAGTTGTTCCGCGCCATCGGCCAGCGGCTGGACGGCGTGCCGCAGGACCTGGCACTGGACGGCGGCAAGATCGGCGTCGCAGGCCCTGGCCGCACCAGCATCCCCGGCGTCTGGGCCGGCGGCGACTGCGCGGCAGGCGGCGACGACCTGACCGTCACCGCCGTGGCCCAAGGCCGCGACGCCGCCGAAGACATCGACGCCCACCTGACCGGACGCCCGGTCGAGATTCCCGGCTGAGGAGATCCATCATGGCCGACCTGCGCAGCAATTTCATCGGAATCAAGTCTCCCAACCCGTTCTGGCTGGCATCCGCCCCGCCCACCGACAAGGAATACAACGTCCGCCGCGCCTTCCAGGCCGGCTGGGGCGGCGTGGTGTGGAAGACCCTGGGCGCCGAAGGCCCGCCCGTCGTCAACGTGAACGGCCCGCGCTATGGGGTTATCCACGGCCCCGACCGCCGCGTCCTGGGGATCAACAACATCGAACTGATCACCGACCGCCCGCTGGAGGTGAACCTGCGAGAGATCAAGTCGGTCAAGCGCGACTATCCCGACCGCGCCCTGGTCATTTCGCTGATGGTGCCCTGCGACGAAGATAGCTGGCGCGACATCCTGGCCCGGATCGAGGATACCGGCGCCGACGGCGTGGAACTGAACTTCGGCTGCCCGCACGGCATGTCCGAACGCGGCATGGGCAGCGCCGTGGGCCAGGTGCCCGAATACATCGAGATGGTGACACGCTGGGTCAAGCAATACTCGCGCATGCCTTGCATCGTGAAGCTGACGCCCAACATCACCGATGTCCGCAAACCGGCCGAGGCCGCGATGCGCGGCGGCGCCGACGCGGTCAGCCTGATCAACACCATCAACAGCATCACCAGCGTCGATCTGGACCTGTTCGCCCCCGAACCCACCATCGACGGCAAGGGCGCGCATGGCGGTTACTGTGGCCCCGCCGTCAAGCCCATCGCCCTGAACATGGTGGCCGAGATCGCGCGCAACCCCGCCACTTACGGCCTGCCCATCAGCGGCATCGGCGGGGTGACGACCTGGCGCGACGCGGCCGAGTTCATGGCCCTTGGCGCGGGCACGGTGCAGGTCTGCACGGCCGCGATGACCTATGGCTTCAAGGTGGTGCAGGAGATGATCTCGGGCCTGCGCGACTATCTGGACAGCCACGACATGGCGATGTCGGACCTGATCGGGCGGGCGGTGCCCAACGTGACCGACTGGAACCAGTTGAACCTGAACTATGTCACCAAAGCCCGGATCGACCAGGATCTGTGCATCAAATGCGGCCGCTGCTATGCCGCCTGCGAGGATACCAGCCACCAGGCCATCGCCATGAAGCCCGGCCGCGTCTTCGAGGTGATCGAGGAGGAATGCGTCGCCTGCAACCTGTGCCTGGACGTCTGCCCGGTGGAAAACTGCATCGACATGCGCGAACTGGCTGTGGGCGAGATGGACCTGCGCACCGGCATCCGCCGCGGCACCTATGCCAACTGGACCACGCATCCGAACAACCCGATGGCGGTGAGGGCGGCGGAATGAAGGCGGTGGTCGGGGCGAGAAGATTCGAACTTCCGGCCTACGGTACCCAAAACCGTCGCGCTACCAGGCTGCGCTACGCCCCGACGCGTTCCGTTTAGCGGATCGCGTCGGCGGGGGAAAGCCCTAGCCGCAGGGAAGTGCTGCCAAATCCTGATGCAGCCGGGGATGGGCCATGGGCTGGCCCACGGCCAGGCCCAGACGCTCGGCCTCGCCGCCGCCGATTTCCAGAATCATCTGGCGATCGGGGTCGGGATCGCCGGGGGCCGCACCGGGAATGGGCGTTTCGTCCAGGGGAACGGCACGGGAATGGATATGCCGGATCACGCCCGACTGGTCCAGAAAGACCAGATCCAGGGGAATATAGGTGTTTCGCATCCAGAAGCTGACCGCCCGGGGCGTGTCATAGACGAACAACATGCCACTGCCCCGTTCCAGGGACTTGCGGAACATCAGTCCCTGGGCGCGTTCGGCCTCGTCATCGGCCAGTTCGACCTGAAATGCGACAGGTCCATCGGAGGTCTGGAAGATCACCCGGTCGGGCGCGCAGGCCACATCGGCAGCAGAAGGGCCGGACCATCCCAGCGAAAGGAAAAAGGCCGCAATCGCGGCCTTATTCAGCGACATGCGCCATGAAATCCTTGATGTCCTGCACTTGATCGCCAAGGCTTGCGGCATTCAGGGAACTGGCGCCCTTCTCGGCGCCACGATCCCAGCTTGTCACCTGGGCCGCCATCAGGCCGCGCGGACCTTCGACCACGCGGATGCCGATCGCCTCGCCGATGGCAAGGTCGGCAAAGCCGGAATGGCGCAGCACCTCGACATGCAGGAAAACATCGTCGGGATGGCCGAAGATATTGGCAAAGCCGAAGCCCTTGGCCTTGTCGAACCACTTGACGCGGGCGGGCCGCAAGGGCAGCGCCTCCAGATGCTCGATCACGCCATTGTCCAGGTCCGCGATCGGCGGACCCTCCGACAACGGAGGCTCGATCGAAACAACCTCGGTGGCCTGAAGGCCCCGCTGCGTCGGCTGCATCCAGACGGTCACGCGGGACTGATCGGCGACCGAACTGCGTCCGAAATTCCTGAGAACGTTGGCGTGCAGCAGAATGTCCGCACCGCCTTCTTCGTTCAGGATGAAGCCATAGCCCTTGGTCGGGTCAAACCACTTGACCAGCCCAGAAACCAGCTTCAGTCCTCTCTCATCCGTCATCTTCCCACCACATGCGCTCAGCGCGTCTTGTCCTGCCCCGAAATCAACCAATCCAACCGTTCAATTCCTGTGCCTGCAAAGCGGCGGTCGCTTACGGAAGACAAAGGCACCTTGCTGATCAGCGCCCATCACCCATGGTCAGCCACCGGGGGCCTTTCGTCAAGCCCTAGGGTGAAAGCCGCTCTACAATCCATACACCGGTCGCCTCTTTGTCCCAGCGGAAGCGGTCATGCAACCGGAAAGCGCCATCTGCCCAAAACTCGATCTGCGTCGGGGCGATCCTGAACCCGCCCCAGAACGGCGGCCGGGGGGGATTTGCGCCGTGGCGCAGGCCTTGGCGCGCAGCCTCGGCCAGCAGCGCGCCACGGCTTTCCAGCGGCTGCGACTGCCGAGAGGCCCAGGCCCCGATCCGGCTTTGTAGGGCGCGGCTGTTGTAATAGGCGTCGGCCTGCGGGCCTTCGACACGGGTGACATGGCCGCGCACGCGGACCTGGCGGCGCAGGGTTTTCCAATGCATGACAAAGGCTGCCTTGCCAGTGGATGCGATCTGCCGGCCCTTCGCGCTGTCGTAATTGGTGTAGAAGACAAAGCCTCCGTCGGCGCCCTGCCCCTCGATTTCCTTCAGAAGAACCATGCGTGCATCGGGCATGCCGTCCGCGTCCACCGTGGCAAGGGCAATGGCATTGGGATCGTTCGGCTCGGTCTTTTCGGCCTCGGCCAACCAGCGGCGCGCGATGTCGAAGGGGTCGTCGCCCGCAAACAAACCGTCTCGATCAGCCATGGTGCTTTCCTTGCGCTTGATGCTTGCAACCCTTTGGCCTAAGCACCTTTCACAAAGGGTTGAAAGCGCGAGAGGCGGCACATGTCAAGCGAGCAGAAGCGGGGATTGATGGCTGGCAAGCGCGGCCTTGTCATGGGTTTGGCGAACGACAAGTCGATCGCCTGGGGCATCGCCCGCGCCGTGGCAAACGAAGGTGCCGAACTTGCCTTCTCGTACCAGGGCGAGGCGCTGAAGAAGCGGGTCGATCCCCTGGCCGCGCAACTGGGGTCGTCGCTGGTCCTGCCCTGCGATGTCAGCGACGAGGCATCCATCGAGAAGCTGTTTCAAACGCTTGAACAGGAATGGGGCAGCCTGGACTTCGTGGTCCATGCCATCGGCTTTTCCGACAAGGACCAGCTGCGCGGCCGCTATGCCGACACGACGCGCGACAATTTCATGATGACGATGGACATCTCGGTCTATTCGTTCACGGCCGTTGCGCGTCACGCATCGGCGATGATGCCCAACGGCGGCAGCCTGCTGACGCTGACCTATTACGGCGCCGAACGGGTGATGCCGCATTACAACGTGATGGGGGTGGCCAAGGCGGCCCTGGAAGCCAGCGTGCGCTATCTGGCCGAGGATCTGGGCAAGGACGGGATCCGCGTGAATGCGATCAGCGCAGGCCCGATCAAGACCCTGGCGGCCAGCGGCATCGGCGATTTCCGCTATATCATGAAATGGAACGAACTGAACTCGCCCCTGCGCCGCAACGTCACGACCGAGGATGTGGGCAATTCGGCCATCTACCTGCTGTCGCATCTGGGCGCGGGCGTGACGGGCGAGACGCATCACGTCGATGCCGGTTATCATGTCGTCGGCATGAAGGCCGTTGACGCGCCCGACATCGCGACCGTCAAGAAGGACTGACCGGTCCTGATGTCCATCACCGCCGATCAGCTTGCCCTGTTCATTGGCACGCTGTCCGTGGCCATCCTGTCGCCGGGTCCGGGCGTCATCGCCGTCAGCCAAAGCGCCTTTGCCCTGGGCCGCAGGCGCGCCCTGCCCTATGGCTGGGGCCTGGCGGTCGGCGCGTCGGTCTGGTGCATCTTTGCGCTGCTGGGCCTGACGGTGATCTTTCGCGCGCTGCCCTGGACCTATGTGGCGCTGAAGATCCTGGGCGGGGCCTATTTGGTCTGGATCGCCTTCAAGATGTGGCGCCATGCGTCCGACCCCTTGCCGGACCCGGCGGAAAGCAGCCTGGAGATGGGCTTTTTCGGCGGGATGATGCTGAACCTGTCGAACCCCAAGCCCGCGCTGTTCTATTCCGCGGTGCTGCTGTCGATCTTTCCCGTGATGCTGTCCGCCGGGGACAAGCTGGCGATTTACGCCACGGCAGTATCCGTCGAACTGGCATTTTATACCGCGCTGGCGTCGCTGATGGCTTTGCCTTGGCTTCGGCGCAGGTATTATGCCGCGAAATTCTGGATCGACCGCGCGGCTGGTATGGCGATCGGGCTGCTGGGCCTGTCGCTGATCCTGCGCCACTGAAAGAGGGACTGCCATGATCGACCGCCTGCCCCACGAGAAGGGTTTCCACGTCAGCTGGGACCAGTTGCACCGCGACGCCCGCGCGCTTGCCTGGCGCCTGGACGGGACCGACTGGCGCGCGGTCGTCGCCGTGACGCGCGGCGGGCTGGTGCCCGCGATGATCGTGGCGCGCGAATTGGACATCCGCACCATCGATTCGATCTCGATCCGGTCCTACAAGGGCGTCGGCGCCGAGGCGGGCCAAGGCCAGCTTGAGGTCCTGAACCACCCCGATCCGGCCCTGATGGGCGATGGCGAAGGCATCCTGGTGATCGACGACCTGGTGGATTCGGGCCGCACCCTGGAACTGATCCGAGAGATGTATCCCAAGGCGCATTTCGGGACCGTCTATGCCAAGCCCAAGGGCAAGCCGATGGTCCAGACCTATGTGACCGAGGTCAGCCAGGACACCTGGATCTTCTTCCCCTGGGACATGGCGCTGCAATACGTCCAGCCCTATCGCGGCGAGGACTGAGGCCGGACGCAGCCTATTTTTGGACCCCTCGGCCGGAACCTGCCGGCCGATTGGGCATTGTCTCCTCAATCGCGCATCGAACGAATGCGCGGAAATATAGGAGGAAAGACATGCGCAAGTTGATGCTCGGCACGGCCATGATCCTGCCACTGATGATGGGTCCGGCGTTCGCCCAGGACACCGCGACGACGCCTGCCCCTGCCGATCCCGCGACGGATGCGACCACCGCCCCAATGAGGACCGATGCCGCCCCCGCGGCCGAAATGCCCGCGGGCGAGAACACCGAAGCCGCGGCCGACGCTGCTGCCGAAGCCGACGTCGCGGCAAGCGGCAAGGTCGAACAGGAACAGGCCGCGAATGAACTGCGGATCGACTGGATCACCGACGCGACCGTGAATTCCCCCGAGGGTGAAGCCATCGGCGAGATCAATGACGTGATCATCGATGGCGAGGCGGGCACGGTCAAGGCGGCCGTGATCGGCGTGGGCGGCTTCCTGGGGATCGGCGAAAAGCAGATCGCCGTTCCGTGGGATCAGTTGACCATCAACTATGACGCCCAGGAAATCAGCAGCGACCTGACCAAGGAAGAGGCCGAGGCTGCCCCGGAATACGTCTTCCGCGAACAGGAAGCGGCACCGGACGCCATGGGCACCGAAGGTGCGGCAGGCGGCGGCATGGCCACCGACGGCACCATGGCGACAACCCCGGATTCGGCTGCAGCCACGACCGATCCCGCGATGACCGGCACCGCCCCGGCGACCACGACCGATCCGGCGATGACCGGCACCGATGCCGCGACCACCACGACGACCGAGCCGATGGAGGCACCGGCCGACACCGCCGAAACGCCCGCAACCCCGCCCACGGATGCGGCCATGGAACCCGAGGACGATGCTGCCGCCGAACCGGCGGAAGGCACCGCCCCGGCGACCAACTGATCGGTTTGACGATCACGGCACCGACGGCCCCCTGTCCAGGGGGCCGTTTCCGTTTCAGTTGCTGCGCACGAAGCGCGCAGCGCCTTCCGCCGCGCGCTGCAGGGCGCGACTTTTATTCACGGTTTCCATGAATTCGGATTCCGGGTCGCTGTCATAGACGACCCCGCCCCCGGCCTGGATATACAGCGCACCGTCCTTCAGCACGCCCGTGCGCAGCGCGATGCACATGTCCATCTCGCCATTGGCGGCGAAATAGCCCACGGCACCGCCATAAACGCCGCGCTTCTCGGGCTCCAACTCGTCGATGATCTCCATCGCGCGGACCTTGGGCGCGCCCGACACCGTGCCCGCGGGCAGGCCCGCCAGCAGGGCGGACAAGGCATCCTCGCCCTCGCGCAATTCGCCCACGACGTTGCTGACAATGTGCATGACATGGCTGTATCGTTCGATGACGAACTGTTCCGTAGGCTTCACCGTCCCCGGTTTGGCCACGCGGCCCACATCGTTGCGGCCCAGGTCCAGAAGCATCAGGTGTTCGGCCAGTTCCTTCTGGTCGCCCAGCAGATCGGCTTCCAGCGCGCGATCCTCGGCCTCGTCGGCGCCGCGTGGGCGGGTGCCGGCGATGGGGCGGATCGTCACCTCTCCGTCGCGCAGGCGCACCAGGATTTCGGGCGATGCGCCGACGATCTGGAAGCCGCCCAGGTTCAGGAAGAACATGAAGGGCGAGGGATTGGTGCGGCGCAGGCTGCGATAGAGCGCAAGCGGCGGCAGCGGGAAATCCATCCGCCAGCGTTGGCTTGGCACGACCTGGAAGATGTCGCCCGCGCGGATATAGTCCTTGGCCCTTTCCACCGCCGCCAGATAGTCGGCCTTGGAGAAGTTCGACACCGGTTCCCCTATCCGGGCATCCTGGCCCAGGGCGCGGGGTTCCGAGGGCTGACGGTCCAGCGACCGCAGCGCATCCATGACGCGTTCCGCCGCCTGGGCATAGGCCGCGCGGGCATTGTCGGTCCCGTCGTGCCAGGCGGGCGCGCACAACGTCACCTCGCCCTTCACGCCGTCCAGGACCGCCACTACCGACGGGCGCATCAGCATGGCGTCGGGCAGGTCCAGCGGGTCGGGGTTCACGTCCGGCAGATGTTCAACCAGCCGGATCATGTCATAGCCCAGATATCCGAACAGGCCCGCCGCGACCGGCGGCACGCCGTCGGGCATCGTCTCGATCCGGCTTTCCGCGATCAGCGCCCGCAGGCTGTCCAGCGCGGGGCGGTCATCAGGTTGGAAATCGTCGGAAAACCGCGCCTGGCGGTTTATGCGCGCATGGCCGTTCCGGCAATCCCAGATCAGGTCGGGCTTCATGCCGATGATGGAATAGCGGCCGCGGATTTCTCCGCCCGTGACCGATTCCAGCATGAAGGACATGGGCGCGGCTTCCGCCAGCTTCAGCATCAGGCTGACGGGCGTGTCCAGGTCTGCGGCCAGACGGATGGTGACAAGCTGGTTCTGCCCGGCTTTCCACGCCGACTCGAAGGCGGCGAAATCGGGGGTCAGTTCCATCACTGGACCTGCGCATTGATGGCGTTGATGGCCTGCTGATCCAGCGTGATCCCCGCCTCGCGCTGCACCGCGCGGGCATAGTAATCGAAGATGTCCGACTGCAAGGACTGGCCCAGCCGGTCGCCGACGGCACCGGTAATGCGCTGCGCATCCTCGGTGGTCAGGTCGGCCTGGTCGATGGCATCCAGACGCAGCAGGATCACGCGGCCTTCCGCATCCACGATCTCGATATCGCCGACTGCCGACATCGCGAAGGCGCGGGACACGGCCTCGGCGGGAACACCCTCGATCCAGCCGTCGCGGGTGATGTCCTCGACCTCGGTCCATTCGGGGGCGGGCTGGCCCTCGGGCGCCGGCGGGGACAGACGCTGTTCCTCGGCCAGGGCCAGAAGCTGACGCTGCGTCTCGGCACGCCGCCAGTCCGCCTCGACCTCGGCCCGGACCTCCTCGAAGGGGCGCAGGGTCGGGGGCACCACCTCATCCAGGCGCAGGGCGAAGACGCCGCCGTCGTCCAGGCTGGCCAGTTCCGGGAAATCCGCTTCCGAGATTTCCTGCACACGATCGCGGAACGCCTGATAGCCTGCGATGCTGCCTTCTTCCGGCGTGGCCCCGGCAGACCAGTCGATGCTGCCCAGTTCCAGTTCGGTTTCCTCGGCCACCTGTTCCAGGGTGGCGCCGCCCGCCAGCAGATCCTCGTATTCGGCGGTGCGATCCTCGATGATGCGGGCGGCGCGATCAATGGCTGCCTCGGCCCGCAGGTCCTTCTGCGCCTCCTCGAAGGGGATGTTCACCGGCTCCAGGATCGCGTGGACGGAAAACAGCGCGGGGCCAAGGTCGGTCTGGACGGGGCCGACGACGCCGGGCTCTGCGGCGGCAAAGACGGCCTCTCCGGCGGTGCCCAGATCGGCCTGCGACACCTCGCCCAACTCGGCATCCTCGGGCTGGAGGCCGCGCTGCAGCACGAAGGCCTCGAAGGGGGCCGTGCCCGCGTCGATCTGCGTCTTCGCGGCCTCCGCCTCCTCGGCCGAAGGGAAGACAAGGCGGCTGACCAACCGGCGTTCGGGCCGCTGGTATTCGTCGATATTGGCGTCATAGGCCGCACGCAGCGCGTCCTGGTCCAGTTCGACGGTCGGGGCCAACATCTCGGGCGTCAGCCAGACATAGGTGATCTTGCGCAACTCAGGCGCGGTGAAGCGATCCGCATTGGCGCTGTGCCAAGCCGTCAGCGTCGTGTCGTCGGGTTCGGCCACCGGGGCGGGCAGCATGTCCGCAGTCAGTTCGCGCCAGGCGACATCGCGGCGTTCCAGGATCCATTTCGCCGTCGTCTCGACCGCGGGTTCGGGGGCGGAGACGCCGCCCGCCACCGCCTGCTGGATCAGCAGGCGCGCCTCGTCATTGCGGATTTCGCGCTCGAACTCGGCCTCGGACAGGTTTTCGCGGCGCAGCACCTCGGCATAGGCGGCGCGGTCGAAGCTGCCGGTCGGGCCGCGGAAGGCCGGGGCTTCCAGGATCGTCTGGCGGACCTTTTCGTCCCCCACGGCCACGCCGATCCGGCGGGCCTGTTCCTCCAGCGCGGCGGCGGTGATCAACTGGGACTGGACCGCCTGCGGCAGGCCGATGGCCTGCGCCTGCGCCATGCTGATCGGCTGGCCCGTCTGCTGCTGATAGGCGTTCATCTGGTTGCGCAACGCGCGGGCATAGTCGTCGGCGGTGATCGTCGTGTCGCCGACCGATCCAATGGTCGTCGATCCGCCCGAGAAGCTGGTCACGCCAAAACCGCCAAGGCCCAGAACCATCAGGCCCATCAGCACCCAGACGATCGTCGATTTCCCATGTGTCCGCAGGTTCTTCATGCCCGGCGCCTTCCCCTTGTCGTGTCGGACCTGTCTTTAGGGCGCGCGCGGCCCTGCCACAAGCCTGTCAGCCCCCCAGGCCACGCAGTCTCTCGGCCAGTTGAGCGATGCCTCCGGCGTCGACATTGGCGAAGGCGATGCGCAGGTGGCGCGCGCCTTCGGGGTCGTCGGACGGCATGAACATGGTGCCGGGCAGCGCCAGAACCCCGATATCGCGCACCATCCGCGGCGCCAGGATGGCCGAGGATTCGGCCAGCGGATGCTGCACCCAGGCGAAATAGGCGCCCGCGCTTTTCACCCGCCAACCGGGCAGCGACGACAGCGCCGCCACCGTCGCATCGCGCCGCGACAGGATCCCGGCCCGTTCCCCTGCAAGCCAGTCGCGCAGGTTCTCCATCCCCCACAAGGCGCCGATCTGGCCCAGTTGCGAGGTGGAGATGGCGACGGTGTCCAGGAACTTCTCGACCTGGGCCATGCGGCTTTCGGACGCGATCAAGGCCCCCACCCGATGTCCGGTCAGCCGATAGGCCTTGGAAAAGCTGTAAAGCTGGATCACCGTCCGGTCCCAGTCGGGCCGGGCCAGAAGGTCGTGCGGCGCGCCGCTGCGGCTGTCGAAGTCGCGATAGGTTTCGTCCAGGATCAGCGCGATGCCCCGGTCCTGCGCCAGATCGAAAAACCGCCGCACCAGGTCCGCCGGATATTCCGCCCCCGAAGGATTGTTGGGCGTCACCAGCACGATGGCGCGGCAGCGTGGGCCGATCAGCCCGGCGGCCCTGTCGGGGTCGGGCAGAAGGTCGTCGCCGCAGGGCAAGGGCACCGCGCGGATCCCCTGCATGTCCAGCCACATTTTGTGATTGAAATACCAAGGCGTCGGCAGGATGACCTCGTCCCCCGCCTGCGCCAGCGTGGTGATCGCGGCGCAGAAGGCCTGGTTGCAGCCTTGCGTGATCGCAACCTGCCCCGGTTCGACCGTTCCGCCATAGCTGCGGGAAAATTCCCCGGCCACGGCCGCACGCAGGTCCGGGTTACCCAGTACCGGGCCATAAAGATGCGCGTTCGGCCGGTTCAGCGCCGCATCCGCCATCGCCTGCCGCAGGGCCAGCGGCGGCGGATCGACGGGGGCCGCCTGGCTGACATTGATCAGCGGGCGGCCGGGCGGAAAGGACAGGCCCGCCAGCCAGCGCCGCGCCTCCATCACGGGGGGCGGGAAGGCGGCGGCCAGGGCGGGATTCAGGGGTGCGCCATCAATCACGGGACAAGCCTTGCAGATCGGTCAGGTCGGGGGGAAGGGACAGGTCCAGCGTGGGCGCGGGCAGATCCGGCGCCGGGCTGCCGGGCAGGTCCAGCGGCATCGCGGGCGCTTCGTCGGGGGCATCGGCCACGGCACGACCCGGCGCGGCGGGCAGGCTGGGCTGGGCCAGCACGGCGGGACGGTCCAGTTGCGGCGCATCCTCGCCTGCGTCGGGCGCCGTCTGCACGGGTCCGTCCTGTTCGCCCGCAGGCTGCGGGCGCGGCTCGGCCGCCGTCACGGCCACGGGCGCGGGTTCGGACGTCGGGGCGATGACCGCCGGGGCCTCGGCCGGAACAGGGCGTTCGCTGGCAAGCGGCGCGGGCAGGCGCGGCACGGCATCCCCGCCCCTGCCGAATTCGGAACCCACCGGCAGATCGACCTTGCCGGTCTGCGGGGCATCGCCTGTCCGAGGTTCGGAAGACGGGGCCTCCGCCGCCGGCGGATCGGCAGGCCTAGGTTGGACGGATCGCGGTTCGGCCGGTTGCGGTGCGACCCGGATCGGCGCCGGGGCCGGCGCATCTCGCTCGGGCTGCGGCACGGGCGTGGCCAGCGACAGCGCGACAAGGGCAGCGATGCCCACCACGCCGCCATGCAGAAGACCTGTCCAGAAACCGCGTGCCATCTGTCCCTTCTTGCCCGTGCCGGTCTTGACCCCCCGGCGCGCTTTGGCCCATCTATAGCGGACCCGTTCCGGCGGGGAAACCGCCACCATATCAGGGCGCCCTCATGATCCTTCTGATCGACAACTACGACAGCTTCACCTGGAACCTCGTGCATTATCTGGCCGAGGCCGGGACCGAGGTCGTCGTGCGCCGCAACGACGCGCTGAGTGTGGAGGAGGCCCTGGCGATGGCGCCTGACGGAATCGTGATCTCGCCTGGTCCCTGCGATCCGGCGCAGGCGGGCATCTGCCTGGACCTGATCCGCGCCGCCGCCGACAAGGCCATCCCTCTGTTCGGCGTCTGCCTGGGCCACCAGGCCATCGGCGAGGCCTTCGGCGGCACCGTCGTGCGCGCCAACCGCATCATGCACGGCAAGACCGACGCGATCACCCATGACGGCACGGGGGTCTTTGCGGACCTGCCCTCGCCTCTGACGGCCACGCGGTATCATTCGCTGACGGTGCGGCCCGACGACCTGCCCAACTGCCTGCGGGTCACCGCGACATCGGACGACGGGACGATCATGGGCCTGATCCACGAGGCGCTGCCGATCGAGGGCGTGCAGTTTCACCCCGAATCCATCGCATCCGAATACGGGCACGAAATGATCCGCACCTTCCTGGCCAGATGCGCGCCGCGAAAGGCCGCAGCATGACCACCGACATCCGCCCGCTGATCGGCATCGCCGCCACCCGCCCCCTGACGGGAGCCGAGGCCGAGGCCGCCTTTTCCGCCCTGTTCGACGGCGCCGCCACGCCCGCCCAGATCGGCGGTCTGCTGATGGCCCTGCGCGTCCGGGGCGAGACGGTGGACGAAATCGCCGCCGCCGCCCGCGCCATGCGCAAGCGGATGAACCGCATCACCGCCCCCGAAGGCGCGATCGACATCGTGGGCACAGGGGGCGACGGCAAGGGGACGCTGAACATCTCGACCGCGACGGCCTTCGTGGTGGCGGGCGCGGGCGTGCCGGTCGCCAAGCACGGCAACCGCAACCTTTCGTCCAAGTCGGGTTCGGCCGATGCCCTGACGCATATGGGCATCAACGTGATGAACGGCCCGCAGGTGTCCCAGCAGGCCCTGGACCAGGCGGGCATCTGCTTCATGATGGCGACGATGCACCATCCCGCCATGCGCCATGTCGGCCCGCCACGTGCGGAACTGGGCACAAGAACCGTCTTCAACCTGCTGGGACCGTTGACCAATCCGGCCTCGGCCAAGCGGCAGTTGACGGGGGCCTTCAGCGCCGACTGGATCAGGCCCATGGCCGAGGTCCTGCGCGACCTTGGCAGCGAGGCCGCGTGGCTGGTCCACGGCGCCGATGGCACGGACGAGATCAGCATCGCGGGCGAAACCCATGTCGCCGCGCTGAAGGACGGCGCCATCAGCGAATTCACCGTGACGCCCGAGGATGCGGGCCTGCCCCGCCATCCCTTCGAGGCCATCGTCGGCGGCGAGCCGCAGGAAAATGCCGCCGCCTTTCGCGCGCTTCTGGCCGGGGAACGCGGCGCCTATCGCGATGCGGTGCTGCTGAACGCGGCCGCCGCGCTGCTGATCGCGGGCAAGGCGGGCGATCTGCGGGAAGGCGCCGTCATGGCCGCCGAATCCATCGACAGCGGGGCGGCGGTGGACCGGCTGAACCGGTTGGGCCGGATCACCGGCGCGCCGGAACAATGAAACCCCCGGCGGCTTGGGCGCATTTGCCCTTCTTCCAAAGCGACTGGCCCGCGATCCGCGACCGGCTTGAAGGCCTGGACGATTGGCTGCCCGGCCCCGCCCTTGTCTTCGCCGCGCTGGATGCGACGCCGCCGGAACGGGTGCGGGTCGTGATCCTGGGCCAGGATCCCTATCCGACGCCGGGCCATGCCAACGGCCTGGCGTTTTCGGTCGCGCCCGAGGTGGCCCTGCCCCGGTCGCTGAAGAACATCTTTGCCGAATTGCGCGACGACATGGGCGCGGCCCCCGCCACGGGCGACCTGTCCGGTTGGGCGCGTCAAGGGGTGCTGCTGCTGAACACCTCGCTGTCGGTTCCGCCGGGCGATGCCGGGCGCCATGCCTCCTGGGGTTGGGACAAGCTGGCCCGCGATGCCGTGGCCGAGGCGCAGAAGCACGGCCCGCTGGCCTTCCTGCTGTGGGGCGCCCATGCGCAGAAGGCGATGGCAGGGCTGCCGCGACCGGAGGATCTGGTGATCGCGACGGCGCATCCCTCGCCCCTTTCGGCCCGGCGAGGGTTCTTTGGCAGCAAGCCGTTTTCGCGGATCAACGCCTGGCTGGAACAGCAAGGGCGGCAACCGGTGGATTGGGCAGCCTGAAACCTGCTTTGCGACCGTAGGGTGCGTGCAAGCACGCACCCTACGCGTCGTCGTCTTGGTCCGGGGCGCTGAGTGCGTCGAAGCCCGCCTTCTGGCGGTCGGTCCACAGCAGGTGCAACGTCAGGCCATTCTCGCCGCTTTCCTCGCGCTGAACCACCCCGGCCTCGTGCAGCCAGGCGCGGCGACGGCCGTCCGAGAAGGGCAGCGTCACGACCGCCTCGGTCTTCGGCTCGTCCAGGGCATCGGACAGATGCGCGTCGATGGCGGCGATCAGGTCGTCCAGACCCTCGCCCGAAAGGGCGCTGACGGCCTGGATGCCCTGGGTGCGCGCATCGGTGCGGCGCAGGGCGGCGCGGGTGTCGGCGGACAGGGCGTCGATCTTGTTCCAGACCTCGATCAGGGCGACATCCTCGTCCACGCCCAGGCTTTCCAGGATCTCGGCCACGTCGGCGGCCTGTTCCTCGGTCTCGGGGTGGCTGATGTCGCGGACATGCAGGATCAGGTCGGCTTCCAGCACCTCCTCCAGCGTGGCGCGGAAGGCGGCGACCAGTTCGGTGGGCAGGTCGCTGATGAAGCCCACGGTGTCCGACAGGATGATCTTGCGCCCCTGCCCGCCATTCGCGCCGGGCAGGCGGATGGCGCGCATGGTCGGGTCCAGCGTGGCGAACAGCATGTCCTTGGCCAGAACCTCGGCGCCGGTCAGGCGGTTGAACAGCGTCGATTTCCCAGCGTTGGTATAGCCCACAAGCGCCACGATGGGATAAGGCACCTTGGCCCGCGCGGCCCGGTGCAGCGTGCGGGTCTTGACCACGCGCTCAAGCTGGCGGCGCAGGCGGGTCATCTGTTCGTCGATGGCGCGGCGGTCGGCCTCGATCTGGGTTTCCCCCGGACCGCCCACGAAGCCCAGGCCCCCGCGCTGGCGTTCCAGGTGGGTCCAGGCGCGAACCAGCCGCGTGCGCTGATAGGACAGCGCGGCCAGTTCCACCTGCAGCACGCCTTCGCGCGTGCGCGCCCGGTCGGCGAAGATTTCCAGGATCAGCCCGGTCCGGTCCAGAAGCTTGACGCCCCAGTCCTTTTCCAGGTTGCGCTGCTGGACGGGGCTGACGGGACCGTCCACCAGGACCAGATCGACCTCGGCATCCTTCAGCCGTTCGCCAATCTCGGCCAGCTTGCCCTTGCCGAACAGGCGCCCGGCATCGGGTTTGCGCAGGCGCGCGACCTCGTCACCCGCGATCTCGATCCCCGGCAGGGCATGGGCCAGGGCCACCGCCTCGGCCAGGGCATGTTCGGGTTCGCGCCGCTGCGTCCGGCCGGCCAGATCCGGGTGGATCACATAGGCCCGCGTCGGCTTTGCCTCGGTTTCGGTGGGTTCTGCCAATCAGTCCTCGCCTTCATAGAGCGAAATGGGCTGGCCCGGCATGATCGTGCTGATGGCGTGCTTGTAGACCAGCTGCGACTGGCCGTCGCGGCGCAGGAGAACGCAGAAATTGTCGAACCAGGTGATGACGCCCTGCAACTTGACGCCGTTGATCAGGAAAATCGTGACAGGCACCTTTGCCTTGCGGACATGATTGAGGAACGCGTCCTGCAAGTTCTGCTTGTCGCCAGCCATTGTTTTTTGTTCCGTTTTTGATCTGTCCCGGTTGGACCTTACATCTATGCGGTTGCCGCAGCCCTTGCAAGCGCCCCGGATTTGCGCCCCTTCAACGCCGCCAGAACTGCGGCGAAAACAGCGCAAGCACGGCCAGCGTCTCCATCCGTCCCAGGATCATGGCCCCCGCCAGCACCGCCTTGGTAAAGACCGGAAGCCCCGACCAGCCTTCCCAGGGTGCGGACGCGATGCCCGCCGTCGCCTGGAAAGCCGGGGACAGCGGGATCGCGGCGGCCAGCGGCCCGGTATTGGTCAGCGCGGCGATGGACAGGATCGTCGCCGTCTCGATCTCGATCCGCTGGATCGAGACGAGCGCCACCACCAGGGCGATGGAGGTCGCGAACAGCATGAAGAAGATGAAGGCCAGATAGGCCCCCTCGCGCCGCAGGCGGCGGGCGATCTGTCCGCCCCCCGCGACCGAGTTCGGGTGAACGATGCGTTCCATTTCCCGCTGCCCGTGGCGGGCAAGCGCATAGACGCGCAACAGCTTGACGCCCCCCGCCGTGGTCGCGACCCCGCCCCCCATCATCGCCAGCCCCGCCAGGATCAGGCCGGGCGAGGTCAGCCCGGACCAGGCCCGCGCGCCCTGCCAGTCGATCGAGGTCCAGCCGGTCGTGGTCAGGTAGCTGAGGCCGTTGAACAGCCCGCCCCAGAAGGCGGCCAATCCGTTGCGCAGGTCGTAGAGCATTTCCGACGACCCTTCGGGCGCGCTTGCGCTTTCGATGGCACCCAGGAAATGACGGGCAAACAGCGACAGCGCCACAAGGGCGACGAAACCGCCTGCCATCTTCAATTCGGGATCGTCGATCAGCCGGTCGCTGGCGCGCAATTCCCCGCCCCCCGGCCAGAAGCGGCGCGACAGGGCCGGGATCAGGAACAGGAAGACCGCCATCTCTCCGGGCAGGCCCGAACTGGTGCCGGGCGGCCCAAGGACCGGAGAGATGCCGCTGGTGGACAATGTCCCCATCGCCCGGCACAGCGCGACCAGCCCCGGATCCCCCAGCACCAGCAGGATCAGCCACAGCGCGCCAGTCAGCCCCGCATAAACCGGAAAGACCTCCACGGCCGACCGCATCAGGCGGTAGTGGGGATGGGCCAGCACCGTCTGGAAGCCCGGCGCGGACAGATGCGGGTTCCGGTCCAGCGGATCGGCCGACCGGGGCAGGCGTTCATACTGCTCGCGCCGACCGTAAGGCTGGGCCATGATCTCGAACCCGCCGATATGCAGCGGGGCCAGGATCGCGGTGGCGGCGGCCAGGATGAAGAACCCCCCCATCCAGCCCGCCATCGCCCGCCACAGGTGCAAGGGCATCGGCAACAGGTCCGCCGAATAAAGCGAGGCCCCGGTGGTCGTCAGCGCCGAGGTCATTTCCCACCAGGCGTTGAACAGCCCGGTGTCCGGCATGCTTTCGGCGAAGGGCAGCGCCATGACCAGCGGCATCCCGGCATAGACCGTCAGCATCGTCAGCAGGGCATCGCGGGGACGGGCCCGCGGGGGATTGGCGGCCGTGGCCAGTCCGATCAGCCCCGCCACCACAAGCACCAGCAGACAGGAATAAAGAAATGTCCGCGCCATTTCGTCGTTGTTGTTGACCGAGGCATAGGCCGCCGGCAGCAGCATCGACAGCCCCGTCAGGGCGGCGATCAGCACGAACAGCGGCAGGCGCAGCAGGGCGGCCATGGCGCGTCAGAAGAAGTCGATCGAGACCTGCAACAGGCGCTCGACCTCGGGGACGTCCTTGGACAGCGCGAACATCAGCACGATGTCGCCTTCCTCGATCCGCGTGTCGGGCATGGGCTTTATCACCTTGTCGCCCTTCTGCACGGCGCCGATCAGCACGCCTTCGGGGAATTCGATGTCGCGGATCGCCCGGCCGGATATGGGGGATGTGGACAGGGCCTGCGCCTCGATCACCTCGGCCTCGGCGTCGCCGATGGAATAGATGTCGCGCACGCGCCCGTGCCGGATATGACGCAGGATCGTCGAAACCGTCGTGGATCGCGGATTGATATAGGCGTCGATGTCCAGCACCTCGGTCAGAGGCACCATGGTCGGGTCGTTGATCAGGGCGATGGCCAGCTTCGCCCCAGCCTGCTTGGCGCGGACCGAGGCCAGGATATTGGTCTTGTCGTCGTCGGTCACCGCCAGAACGGCGTCCGCCGTGGGCACCGCGGCCTCGTCCAGCAGTTCGGCGGATAAGCCGTCGCCGTTCAGGACGATGGTGCGTTCCAGCCGGTCGGCGGCGAATTCCGCGCGGGTGCGGTCGCGTTCGATCAGCTTGGCGCGGATCCGGTCGGGCCGCGATTCAAGCGCCTGCGCCACAGCAAGGCCAACATTCCCCGCGCCGATGATGGCGATGCGTTCCTGTTTCAGGGGCGGCTTGCCGAAGATTTCCAGGGTGCGGCCCACATCCTCGCGATGGGCAAAGACATAGATCTGGTCATGGGCGAACAACTGGTCCCCCGGTTCCGGCGCGAACAGCCGGGTCTGGCGGCGCACCCCCACGACGATGGCGCGCAGGGTGGAAAACAGTTCGTTCAACTGGCGCAGCGGCGTGTTCAGCGCGGGGCAGTCGTCTTCAAGCAGGATGCCCAGAAGCTGCACCTTGCCGCCCATGAAGGTTTCCACGTCGAAGGTCGATGGCGCCGACAGGCGCTGCAGGGCGGCCTTGGCGACCTCTCGTTCCGGGCTGATCACCACGTCGATGGGCAGGTGCGACGTGGTGTAGAGATCCGAATAGATCGCATCCAGATAGGCGCTGCTGCGCAGCCGCGCGATCTTGCGGGGCACCTGGAAGATCGAATGGGCGACCTGGCAGGTGACCATGTTCACCTCGTCCGAATGGGTCGCGGCGATGATCAGGTCGGCGTCGCGGGCGCCCGCCCGGTCCAGGATGTCGGGATGGCTGGCAAATCCCGTCACGCCCTGCACGTCCAGGGCATCGGTCGCGCGGCGGATCAGGTCGGCGTTGTTGTCAATGACGGTGACGTCGTTGCGTTCGCCCGACAGGTGCCGGGCGATCTGCCAGCCGACCTGGCCCGCGCCGCAGATGATGATCTTCATGGCCGCCCCTTTGCCGCCTGCGCCATCTTCTGCCTATGCCCAGGCCGCGCGCCGCGCAACCACCCTACTTGCCCATCAGCATCTCGTCCTCGGCCCGCATTCCGCCGACGACGCCCAGGGATTTCAGCTTGCGGTGCAGGGCGCTGCGTTCCATCCCCACGAACTGCGCGGTGCGGCTGATATTGCCCCCGAAGCGGTTGATCTGGGCCACCAGGTATTCGCGTTCGAACATCTCGCGCGCCTCGCGCAGCGCCATGGCGGTGATCTGCGGGCCAAGCGCCAGGGCGTCGCTGTTGTCTGGCGTGGCGCCCTGGGGTTCCAGTTCGGCGGGCTGGATCGGACCGCTGCTTTCGGCCAGGATCAGCACGCGTTCGATCACGTTGCGCAACTGGCGGATATTGCCGAGCCAGCGCATGGATTGCAGGGCGGCCACGGTTTCCTCGGGCAATTCGCGCGGGGTCAGGCCCTGGTGGCGCTGGAAGCCGTCGATGAAATGGCGCGCCAGCACCGCGATGTCGTCGCGCCGTTCCACCAGCGACGGTACGGCCACCGGCACGACGTTCAGACGGTCATAAAGCTCCTGCCGGAACCGGCCCGCCGCGATCTCGGCAGGCAGGTCGCGGTTGGTGGACGAGATTACTCGCAGATCGACCCGCACCCGGTCCGCGCCCCCTGCCCGCACGAACTGCTGCTCGGTCAGGACGCGCAGGATTTTCGGCTGCGTGCCCAGGGGCATGTCGCCCACTTCGTCGAAATAGATGACGCCGCCATGGGCCTGTTCCAGAAGGCCGGGCTCGATGCCGCGTTCGGGCGTCTCGCGGCCGAACAGCACCTCCTCCATCCGTTCCGGCTCGATGGTGGCGCAGGGCACGGTGATGAAGGGCGCATTGCTGCGCGGGCTGTGGGCGTGGATGTAACGGGCGGCCATTTCCTTGCCGGTGCCGGGTTCGCCCGACAGCATCACGCGGCCGTTGGATTTCGCCACCTTGTCCAGGTTGTCGCGCAGGCGCTTGAAGGCGACGGAATGGCCCAGCATCTCGGCCGCGCGGTCGCCGCCCCGGCGCAGGGTGCTGTTTTCCCGCCGCAGCCGGCTGGCTTCCATCGCGCGGTTCACCACCACCATCAACTGGTCGATGTTGAAGGGCTTTTCGATGAAGTCGTATGCGCCCTGCTTGATCGCCGCCACCGCGATCTCGATGTTGCCGTGGCCGGATATGATGATGACGGGCACGTCCGGGTTGTTGCGCTTGACCTGTTTCAGGATGTCGATCCCGTCCATGCGGCTGTCCTTCAGCCAGATGTCCAAGACCATCAGCGCGGGCGGGCGTTCGTTCAGCGCCGCCAGCGCCTCGTCCGAGTTCGCGGCAAGGCGCGTCTCGAACCCCTCGTCCTTCAGGATGTCCGCGACCAGTTCGCGGATATCGCGTTCGTCGTCAACGATCAGGATATCGCTCATATCGGTGCTGCCTCATCTTCTTTTGTTTTTGTCTTGCGTTGTGCGCCGCGCACGGGATGGCGTTCCCGCGGCAGGCGTATTTCGGCCAAGGCGCCCGGGCCGTCGGGCCGGTCCGACAGGGACAGGCTGCCGCCATGTTCCTCGACGATCTTCTTGACGATCGGCAGACCCAGGCCGGTGCCGCTGGCCTTCATGGTCACATAAGGCTCGAACAGGCGCGACCGGTCGGCGGGCAGGCCGGGACCGTTGTCGGCGATGCGGATGGTGACCGCATCGTGGTCGGCCTGCATCAAGACCGTGACCTGCCCCGTCCAACCATCGGGCGCGTTTTCCCGCACCTCGTCAACCGCTTCTCCGGCGTTCTTCACAAGGTTCGTGAAGGCCTGCCGCAGCATCCCGGCATCGCAATCCACGATCACCGGCTGGTCCGGGATATGCGCCTGCAATGCCCCTTTCAGCGCGTCCTGCTGCAACAGCGTGACCTCTCGCAGCAGGGCGGCGAGGTCGATTTCCGCGCGGTTGGGTTCGGGCATCCGGGCGAAGCGGCTGAATTCGTCCACGATCCGGCGCAGATCGCCCGTCTGGCGGATGATGACGTCGGTGTACTGGTCCAGCGAGGCCTTGTCCTCGGGCGATGCCAGCTTGCCGAACTTGCGGCGCAGGCGTTCGGCGGATAGCTGGATCGGCGTCAGCGGGTTCTTGATCTCGTGCGCGACCCTTCGCGCCACGTCGCCCCAGGCGGCCATGCGCTGCGCGGTCACAAGCTCGGTCACGTCGTCGAAGGCCACGACATAGCCTTCCAGGTCGCCGTCGGTGCCGCGACGGACGGCCATGCGGACCAGCAGGCTTTCGACCTTGCCGTCGCGCATCAGCCGCACCTCGTCCTGCACGGTTTCCGCGACCGAGGCCGACAGCCGGTCGAACAGCGGCGCGAATTCCGGCACCGCTTCGGACAGCAGCGCGTCGATGTCGCGTTTCGGATCCAGCCCCAGCAGCTTGCTGGCGGACCGGTTCACGAAGTCGATTTCCCCTGCCGCATCCAGCCCGATCACGCCCGAGGTGACGGATGACAGCACGTTGTCGAACAGCCTGCGCTGTTCGTCGCTGACGCGATAGCTGTCGATCAGTTCTTCCCGCTGGGTCTTGAGTTGCCGGGTCATGCGGTTGAAGGACTGCCCCAGCGTCTGGATCTCGTCCCCCGTGTCGGGTTCGGGCACCTGGACATCCAGGTTGCCGTGGCCCACCTGCTCGCTGGCCTGCGCCAGAAGCCCGATGGGTCTCGAAAGGCGGGATGCGAACCACAGACCCAGCAGGACGGCCGCCGCGACCAGCAGCAGCGCGAAGGCCAGATAGACCAAGGAAAACTCAAACAGCACCTGGCTGCGCGTCTGTTCCAGCTGGCGATAGCTGCCGACCGTCGCGCGGGTGTCGTCCACAAGGCCCAGCAATGCGCCGTCCACGTCGCGGGTGACATACAGGTAACGGTCGGCCAGCGGCGGCAGGGCGACAAGGGCGCGGAATTCGTTGTTCTGCCAATCCTCGATCAGCACGACGCCTTCGGTCTGGGCGCGGTCCAGATCGCTGCTGGTCGGGGCTTCATACCAGAACAGATAGGACCGTTCGCCCCGCGCGCGGATTTCCCCGTTGCCGTTGATGACATAGGCTTCGCGCAAGCCCCGCTGGATCAGCGCCTGCCCCTGCCCCAGCAGCAGCCGCAATTCGCCGTCGTCGATCAGCGGATTGGCCCGCCCCGCCTGGGTCAGCACGCTGGCCAGGGCGCGGGCATCCTCGGTCAGGTCGCGGCGGTGTTCCTCTTGATAGGCTTCGGCTGCAGCCTGGGATGTCGTGACGACCTGCTGCACCCGGCCCGAGAACCAGCCTTCCAGCCCGATATTGACCAGAAATCCCGCAAACAGCGCGACCAAGACCGTGGGCACAAGGGCCAGCCCGGCAAAGATCAGCACCAGCCGCGCGTGCAGCCGCGATCCGGCCGCGGTCTTGCGGCGCGCGGTGATCAGGCGCGACATGCGCAGCACGATGATCCCGATCAGCACGATCAGATAGGCAAGGTCCAGAAGCAGGATCAGCCGCAGCATCCGGCTTTCGGCGCCTTGGGCCAGCGGGCCAAGCACCGTCATGGTCGCGCCCGCCAGAAGAATGCCCAGGGCCAGAATCGCCACGGCCATTCCCCCGCGCCAGTGACGCGGCAGCTTGATCCTTGCGAGCCTGTCCCAGCTCAACCCTGATGCGGCACCTGCCATTGCCCCCGCCTGCCGTCTGACGCGGCCTTCTGTTGCGGCGCCGATACGCTGGCGCCGCCCCCTGTGGCGGTTTTACATCAGTTTGCGGCGGCGTGTCACCTCGATATTCAGCTCGGTCAGCTTCTTGCGCAGGGTATTGCGGTTTATTCCCAACAGGTCGGCGCATCTCAGCTGATTGCCCCCGGTGGCGTCCAGGGCCACCTGAAGCAGCGGGCGTTCGATTTCGCGCAGGATGCGGTCGTAAAGACCGGGCGGCGGCAGGCTGTCGCCATGCAGGTCGAAATAGCGTTGCAGATGCGCCTCGACCGAATCCGACAGGGGGCCGTTGCCCCCGCCCAGATGAAAGCCGCCGGGCAGACCGGCATCGTTCGCAACCGGCGTGGCGGGCATCGGCATGGCGGCGATGGAGGCCGTGCGGCCGCCGGCCTGCTGGCTAAGCGCCTCGCGCATCTCGGCAGCGGTGATGGTGGTGCCGCTGGCGGTCAGGGCCAGTCGGCGCATCATGTTTTCCAGTTCCCGCACATTGCCCGGGAAGGCATGGACGCGCAGCAGGCTGGCTGCATCGTCGCCCAGCGTACGGTCGGGCAAGCCCTGCGTCGCCGCGCGCGCCAGCAGGTGCGCCGCCAGGGGCAGGATGTCATCGACCCGCGCGCGCAGGGGCGGCACGGTCACGGTCACGCCCGCAAGTCGGTAATACAGATCCGACCGCAGCCGTCCCGACGCAACGTCGGACTGGGGATCCGGGCCGGTCGTGGCCACGATCCGCGGGGCCATGGCGCGGTCCGGGCCGCTTTCCATGGACTCGATCAACCCGATCAGCCGCGCCTGGGCCGCCGGATCGAACCCTGCCGGGTTTTCCACGACGATCGTGCCGCCGCGCGCCTTGTCCGCCGCCCGGATGATCGCCTCCTCGCTCGCGTCGGCCGAGGTCAGGATCGCGAACCCGCTGTCGCGACGGTCGGACAGTTCGTGGAAGGACCGCGCGATGGTGGTCTTGCCCACGCCTGGTTCGCCCGCGATCAGCACCGGCAGGTCGGCGTTCAGGATCCGCGCGACCATGCGGAACAGCGACTGCATCGCGGGGGCGTGGCCGATCAGCGGCATGGCGGGATCGGCCGCGGGGCGCGGCGCGGCGCCCGCTTCAGGGGCCGGGTCGGACCTGCGCGGACGGCGCGACAGGGCCTGGCCCGCCTTGGCCATCAGGTCGGGCAGGTCGAAGGGCTTGGGCAGGTATTCGAAGGCCTCGGCCTCGGTCGCGCGGATCGCGGTGACGATGGTGTTCTGGGCCGAGATGACGATGACCGGCAGGTCGGGCCGCGCATTGCGGATGGCGGGGATGCGGTCGATGCCGTTGCCGTCGGGCATCATCACGTCGGTGATGACCAGATCGCCCCGGCCTTCCTCGACCCACTTGGACAGCTGCGCCAGGCTGCCCGTGGCATGGACGCGGCAGCCCGCGCGGGTCAGCGCCTGGGTCAGCACCGTGCGGATGGTGCGGTCGTCGTCAGCGATCAGAACGGTTCCGTCCATGGCGTCGGTCCTTATGCCTTGGGCAATGATATGCGAAAAACGGTGCGGCCGGGGCGCGAATCCACGCGGATCAGCGCGCCGTGGTCGGTGATGATCTTGCTGACAAGCGCCAGGCCCAGGCCGGTGCCGTTCTCGCGTCCCGACACGAAGGGCTCGAAGATCTGGTCGGCGATGACGGGCGGCAGGCCGGGGCCGTTGTCCTCGATCTCGATCTGCAGGGGCAAGGGGCGGCCGGTGGGGTCGGCGTCGTCGGGCGGCAGGCGCAGGCCGTGGTCATAGAAGCTGCGCAGCCGGATCATCGGATGGTCGGTGTCCTTCAGCGCCTCGGCGGCGTTCTTGACAAGGTTCAGGCAGACCTGGGTCAGCTGGTCCCCGTCGGCCAGGGCATCCGGCAGAGAGGGGTCGTATTCCGCCACGATGGCGATCTTCCTGGCAAATCCCACGGCCGCGGACCGACGCACCTTTTCCAGCACGTCATGGACGTTGATCGACCGCAGGTTCGGGGCCGAGGTGTCGCCGAAGCGTTCCACCTGGTCCAGCAGGGACACGATGCGCCTGGATTCGCTGACGATCATCTCGGCCATTTCGCGATCCTCGGGGGATGCGTTCATGCCGATCAGTTGCGCGGCGCCCCGGATGCCCGCCAGGGGGTTCTTGATCTCGTGTGCCAGCATCTCGGCCATGCCGATGGCGCTGCGGGCGGCGGTGCGGACGGCGCGGGTCTGGTTATGCAGCCCCGCCTCGTCCTGCGGCACCAGCAAAAGCGTCACGGCACCCCCGACATCGCCCGCGGGGCCGACATGGACGGCGGCATGGCGATCCTGGTGGCCGCCCGCGCGGTCGCCGATCTCGAACCGGATGCCGGGATGATACAGCGCCTCGTCCCCCGCGATCACCCGGCAGACCAACGGCCCAAGCGACGGCTGGATGCGCAGCCGCGTGCCCATCTCGTCCCCTTCCAGCGCCCGCCCCAGGGTCGAGTTGCGCGACATGTTGAGCCAGATTTCCGCCGCATTGTTCATCGCAGCCACGCGGCCCTGGCCGTCCAGCACAAGGGCGGGCAGCGGCAGCGCCTCCCACCCTGGACCGGGCTGCGCCTCGTCAAAGCCGGCGGGGCTGCGCCGCGTCATGCGGCCTCCTGCGCGTCGGCAAAGGCCTGGCGGATCAGGGCCAGCGTTTCGGCGGGGCTGTCCGCGCGCAGCATCCGGTCGCGCAGCGGCGCGCCGTTCGCATCGGCATACCAGCCCAGGTGCTTGCGGGCGACGCGCAGGCCCAGGTCGATGCCATAGAAGTCCAGGATATCCTCGTAATGTTCCGCCACCGCGTCCGCCAGGGCGGCACCCTGCGGCACGACAGGCGCGGGGCTTCCCACCAGGTCATGCGCGATCCCGGCCAGCCGCCAGGGCGCGCCCTGCGCCCCGCGCCCCACCATCACCGCATCCGCGCCCGATGCCGCAAGCGCCGCCCGCGCCGATGCCGCGTCCACCACGTCGCCATTGGCGACCAGCGGCGGGCGGCCCTGCAGGTTCGCCACCGCCCGGATCCGCGACCAGTCGGCCCCGCCCTTGTAGAACTGCGCCCGCGTCCGGCCATGCACGGTCAGCATCCTGACGCCCGCATCGCTGGCGCGCCGGGCCAGGTCGGGGGCGTTCAGGCAATCGTCATCCCAGCCAAGCCGCATCTTCAGCGTGACCGGCACGGATACCGCGCCCACCACTGCGTCGATCAGCGTCAGCGCATGGTCCAGGTCGCGCATCAGCGCGGCGCCCGACAGCCCGCCCGTGACCTTCTTGGCGGGGCAGCCCATGTTGATGTCGATGATGCGCGCGCCCATGCCTTCGACGATGCGGGCGGTTTCGGCCATGGCCCCCGCCTCGCGCCCGGCGATCTGGACGCTGACGGGCAGCGCGCCCTCGGTCAGGGCCTTGGCGCGGACGGCTGCGCGGGTGGACGGGCGCGGCGTCACCATCTCGGTCGAGGCGACCATCTCGCTGACCATCAGGCCCGCGCCGTATCGCGCAACGGCGCGGCGAAACGGCAGATCGGTGATTCCCGCCATGGGCGCTAGAAACACCGGCGGGCCAAGCCTTGTATTGCCAAGAATGATCGGGTCGCCGAATGCCATGTCCTGTTCCTTCGCCCTGCGCCGAACCGGCCGCAAGATTGCAATTCTGGCCGGATATGCCCGATAAACGGTCATCTGTCTTGTTGCCTTGATCTGCGGCAGGATGCCCATTTTATAGGCAATGCAGGCGCAGGTGGGGATGTCGCCAAGATCCCATCCAACTGCCGCAATCCAAGTGGCCTTTGGCCCGGTCAGATGTTTAGATGAAGCCCGAAATGCAAGGGGGACACATGTTCCTGTCAGTCTTTGACCTGTTCAAGGTGGGCGTGGGCCCGTCGTCGTCGCATACCATGGGGCCAATGGTCGCCGGTGCGCGGTTCCTGGACGAATTGCGCCAGCAGCCCTTCCGGGCGCATGGGCTGAAGGCCAGCCTGCACGGCAGCCTTGCCTTTACGGGCAAGGGACATGCGACCGACCGCGCCACGATCCTGGGCCTTGCGGGCTTCGTTCCCGCCACGCTGGACGCCGAGGCTGCCGAGGCCGCGCTGGCGAAGAACCGCGAAACCAGGGTGCTGTCGCCCGAGGGCTTGGGCGATCTGGTCTTCGATCCCGACCGCGACCTGCGGTTCGATTTCGACCACGCGCTGCCGGGCCATGCCAACGGCATGACGCTGTCGGCCACTGACGCGCAGGGCGACGTGATCTTTCACCGCATCTATTATTCCATCGGCGGCGGCTTCGTGCTGACCGACGATGAACTGGCCCGCAAGGGGGACGAAAAACGCAGCGACGATGCGCCGAAGGTGCCCTATCCCTTTTCCAGCGCCGCCGAGATGCTGGAGATGGCCGCAGCCTCGGGCAAGTCCATCGCCCGGATGAAGCACGACAACGAACGCGTCTTCCGCAGCGATGCCGAGATCCGCGACGGGCTGATGCGGATCTGGCAGGTGATGCGCGACTGCATGGACCGGGGGCTGACCACCGACGGCATCCTGCCCGGCGGGCTGTCGGTCAAGCGCCGCGCCAAGGCCATCCACGAAAAGCTGCTGGCCGAACGCGGCATGAACCTGACCGCGCCCCATGTCATCAACGACTGGATGTCCACCTATGCCATGGCCGTGAACGAGGAAAACGCGGCAGGCGGCCAGGTCGTCACGGCGCCGACCAACGGCGCGGCGGGAACGGTGCCCGCCGTGATCCGGTACTGGCTGGACCACGTTCCCGGCGCGTCCGAACGCGACATCCCCGAATTCCTGCTGACCGCCGCGGCCGTCGGCGGGCTGGTCAAGCACAATGCAAGCATCTCGGGCGCCGAGGCCGGGTGTCAGGCCGAGGTCGGCAGCGCATCCGCGATGGCGGCGGCGGGGCTGGCGGCGGTTCTGGGCGGGACGCCGGAACAGGTCGAAAACGCGGCCGAAATCGCGCTGGAACATCACCTGGGCATGACCTGCGATCCCGTGCGCGGCCTGGTGCAGGTTCCCTGCATCGAACGCAACGGCCTGGGCGCGATCAAGGCGGTGTCGGCGGCCAGCCTGTCGCTGCGCGGCGACGGCACCCATTTCGTGCCGCTGGACGCCGCGATCGAGACGATGCGCCAGACGGGGCGCGACATGTCGGACAAGTACAAGGAAACATCGCTTGGGGGGCTGGCGGTCAACGTGCCGAATTGTTGACACCCTGGGGCGGCGGCCTGTTGCCGTCAGCTACGGGCGCGCTTGTGCCTGCGTGCGGTGATTGCTAACGCTGGCGCGACAGTGATCCCAAGGAAGGCCGACCGATGACCCCGCGTCTTGCACTCATCGCCCTGATGACCCTGCCTCTTGCTGCCTGCGACGGCGCGAACCTTCCGGGCCTCGGCCGATCCGAGCCGCAGGTCCAGGGCCACCAGGGACCGCCGGGCGTCTCGCCGCTGGAACAACCCATCGAGACCGGGGCCGAGGCGCGCCCGGTGTCCACCGCCGAGGCCACGACCTATAACACCGCCGCCTTCAGCGCGCGCGGGAACGAGCCCTTCTGGGCCGTCGATGCGGCGGGCGGCACCGCGATCTACAAGACGCCCGACAATCAGCGCGGCCGCCCGATCCGCGTGAACCGCCTGAACTTCGCGCAGGGCGTGGAATATGTGGGCGTGCATTCAGGCCGTCCCTTCGTGCTGAACATCCGCGCCACGGCCTGCCAGGACAGCATGTCGGGCGACAGGTTCCCCTTTACCGCACGCCTGACGGTGTCGGGCCGAACCGAAACCGGCTGCGCAGGTCCCGCATCGGCCGAGGTCGCACAGGCCGTCGCCGCGACCCGCGCGCCCGCGCCCGCGGCGCCGCGTCAGGCCACGACGGCCACGCGTCCCGCCGCGACCCGTCCTGCGGCGGCTCCTGCGGCC
>NZ_NWMQ01000120.1:0-2041 GCF_002901215.1 Paracoccus sp. SY
GGGCGTTCGGCTTGTCCGAATCCTCCGGTCAGGCGCGGTCTCGCGCCTTTGCCTCGATCCCCGCGCCTTCGCGAGAATCCCTCGATCATCTTTGCCGGTCGAAGCTATCCAGCCTGCCGCCTCTCTCTTGGCGGCGGGCCTTGCAGGGCGGCGAGCTGGACGCGCCCATCATGGAGCGAAGGGAAGCGAGACGCCCTGTGGGAAGGTTCGGCGGGATTGTGCCAACCTACAGAGCTAACGAAGGGAAATTTGGCATGCGACTTTTGTCGTGCTAGGGTCTCCGTGTGCAAAGGAGGGTGTGACATGTTCCATTCCCCCGAGCAGCACGACAAGCCTTGGTCGGAAGCAAAATCCGTCTCGGAACTGTCGGATGATGAGGTCAGGCAACTGTTCGACGCCAAGGTCGCGAAGCTCAACGAAGAACAGCGTCAGTAAGCGGTAAGTCGGTCCAGATGTCACAGGCATTCTCGCCCTCCAGGCGCGGACGCCGCCTGAGGTTTTCATGGTGGAAAAGTTTGACCGGATCACGCAACTGCCCGCCCGGTTGACCACAGGCTGTGTGCTCGATCCCTATGGTCTCGCTTACAGCCTGCTTCGGCCTCCCCCTGTCCCTCCCAAGGTCGGGCCAGTGCGAGGCTGGACAACCGGGCTACCCCCGCAAGCGATCGCAAGCCGACAGGGCCGAGACTGGGCCGCTGGACCGACTATTGCGGCCCTGCAAAGGCTGGCTCGGGACGAGACAGGCGCGGCGCGGCGCGGCGCGAGAAAAGCCGCAAAGGAGGGGCAGGGGTCCAGGCTCGGGGCGCAGGCCGGTGCAGCCGGTCGAAGCCTGGAGCGCGGTCCCGGCCACAAGACAGGATGCGGCTAGGCGCTATCACTTTCATCATTGCGCCATCACAATTCATTTGATAGCATCTTTGTTAATTTGCTATCACAGGAGCAAGCCATGGGAAACATGACCATTCGCAATCTGCCGGATGAGGTCCACGACCATCTGCGGCAACAAGCGGCCAGCAACAGCCGCAGCATCGAGGCAGAGGCCCGCGCCATCCTGGTCAACTCCTATGTTGCCAAGCACACGGGCGGCTTCGGCCAGAAGCTCCGGTCGCGGTTCCAGAGCATGGGCGTGATTGGGGACGAGCTGGACCTGAAGCGCGACAAGACCCCCGGCAGAGCGGCGGATTTTTCGTGATCGTCCTCGACACGAATGTTGTTTCCGAGGTTCAGAAACCGAACCCGAATGAGCGCGTCATGGCTTGGCTCGATGCCCAGGAGCCGGGTGATCTTTACATCACAGCCGTCACGGCGGAGGAGCTGCTGTTCGGTGCGCTCATCCTGCCAGTCGGAGACCGCAGGGCACGGTTGTTCGGCACCATCGAAGCCATGTTGCAGGACGACTTCTATGGCCGCGTTCTTCCTTATGATGTGACCGCCTCGCAGTTCTATGCGTCGCGCGTTTCGGCTGCGCGGGAACGCGGGATCACGATTGGACATGCTGACGGGCAGATCGGCGCGATTGTCGCGGCACAAAGAGCAGCGAAGATCGCGACACGGGACACGGGACCATTTGAAGCCATGCGCATCGAGGTCATCAACCCGTGGGACTATCAGCCGTGAAGGCGTGAGCTGCTATCCTTGACGAACAAACACCCCGGCTGATTCAGTGCCTGGATGAAGTCGGCCCTGACCTGTTCGGGTGTCACGGTACCTTCGGCAAAGGCGATGCAGGAACCGGCCGCCTGTCGATAGGCAGGATCGGCCGGATCGCAGGCCGGCGCCAGACGGCCGAAGCTTGAAGCGCGGTCCCGGCCACGCCGGGGATGCGGCATATTAGCCAAAGGGACCGGAAAGATTTTCCTTCTCTTTTGCTTGTTTCAGCACGGCCGTAAGCCAGATTGGGAAACTACCCTCCTCCACTACCAGTTTAACTGTCATGAGCGCTTCCTCACACTTCGGCCAACATCTGCTCTCCGACGCCATCAACACGGCCAGCCGTCTCGCTGCCAAGACGGGCGAGTTGCCGGATCTGAAAACACTGGCG
>NZ_NWMQ01000121.1:0-2007 GCF_002901215.1 Paracoccus sp. SY
GGCTCGTGGCGTTCCTCGGACACGAAGCGCTCGAACAGCAGATCATTGCGGTCTGGGTCGATGGCGGTGATGCCCAGCACATAACAGACGGCAGAGTTCGCCGCCGAGCCGCGTCCCTGGCAGAGGATACCGCGGGAGCGGGCAAAGCGGACGATGCTGTGGACGGTCAGGAAATAGGGGGCGTAGGCCAGCTTGGCGATCAGGCGCAATTCGTGAGCCAGCGACGCCTTTACCTCATCCGGCACACCCTCGGGATATCGGGAGGTTGCGCCTTCCCAGGTCAGCCGCTCCAAGGTCTCCTGCGGGGTCAGCGTCGGATCGTCCCGCTCCTCGGGATACTGGTAGCGGAGTTCATCGAGCGAAAAGCGGCAGCGGGCCATGATCTCCCCCGTCCGGGCCAAGGCCTCCGGGTAGCGAGAGAACAGCCGATACATCTCGGCGGGCGGCTTCAGATACCGGTCCGCATGGCGCTCGCGGCGAAAGCCCAGGGCTTCGACGGTCACATTGTAGCGGATGGCGGTGACCACGTCCTGGAGGATGCGCCGGGACGGCTCATGATAGAGAACGTCATTGGTGACGACCGTCGGCACCCGCAGCTGCGCCGCCATGGTCGACAGCTCATGCAGCCGCAGCTGGTCATTGGGGCGGCGTTGCAAGGTCAGGGCCAGATAGGCGCGGTCGCCGAACACGTCTCGCAGCCGGCGCAGGCGCAGCGCGCAGGTATCGTCCGCCATGTCCGGGACCAGCACCGCGATCAGTCCTTCGGCATGCTCCACGACATCGGACCACTCCAAATGGCACTTGCCCTTCCCGGCGCGGGATTTGCCAAGGGTCAGCAAGCGGCAGAGACGGGCGTAGGCCGCCTTGTCCGTCGGATAGACCAGCAGCGCCATGCCGCAGGCGAGATCGAGCCTGCAGCCCACCACCAGCCGCACGCCCGTGGCCTTGGCGGCCTCCCAGGCCCGCACGATGCCCGCAAGCGTGTTGCGGTCGGTGATGGCCAAAGCCTCGATCCCCATCATCGCCGCTGTGGCGAAGAGTTCCTCGGCCGAAGAGGCGCCGCGCAGGAAGGAGAAGGGCGAGGTCACCTGCAACTCGGCATAGCGCGGCCCGGTCATCCGATGACACCGTTCATCCGAACACCCCGTGCAGGAACCAGCGGTGCGAGCCGGTCTCGGCATGCTCGCCGTCGCCCGCGCGGAACACCCAGTAGCGCTCGCCTGCCTCATCCTCGATGCGGAAGTAGTCGCGCACGGCGATCATCTCGGCATCGCGCTTCCACCATTCGCCGAAGACCCGCTCAGGCCCATCGGCACGGGCCACCTTACGGCGGATGTTCCGCCAGATGATCCAGGCAGGAGGATGATCGGGCAGCAGCGCCAGCGTCTCGATCGGCTCGGGCCGGGGCAGGAGGCGCGTGGGCCGCGGCCAGTGATCGGGCCAGCCGGCACCAACTGGTTCGGACAAGGGCGCGACGCGGGTCACCGAGCGTTCCGGAACGTCGCTGGCAACAGGCGCCATGCGGTAGACGCCGCGGGCGCCGACGCGGTTGGCCAGCACATCGACAAGGCCGGACAGATCGGGAGCAGGGGCCCCCAGGAGCGAGCTGGCAACCTGCCGGGCCTCCAGGGGCTCCACCATCACTGCCGTCAGCGACAGGATCTCGATGCCGTATCCCGGCGAGATGGTCTCGATCTTCTCGCAGAGAAGCCGGGTCAGCCGTTGCGGATCATGCTGCGGGCGGGCAAGACCCACGCGGACGGTCTGGACATGGGCATCGACCCGCCAGCAGAGAAGATCGAGCCTGCGGGCCCCGAGGCCGCGCTCCTCCAGGGCCGCGCAGAGCTGGACCACCAGCTTGCCAATATAGCGGGCGATGGTCTCGGCGGCAGCGATGGGTTCGGCAAAGCTGCGACGCACCTCGACAAGCTCAGACGGGCGCAGCGGCTCGATCGGCTCGGAAGCACGGCCAAGCGCCTGGTCGAGCCTGCGGCAGAGGTCCGGGCC
>NZ_NWMQ01000122.1:0-1938 GCF_002901215.1 Paracoccus sp. SY
TTTCCACCCAGAAGTGACCCAGGTTTTCCATCGAGAACTGACCCACCTTTGATTATGGTTTTTGGGTCATTCAGAGGTCAAGGCGTGATTGTTCTCCTTCTTTTGGCGCGCTGCGGCGGCTGAACTGGCTTTGAAGCGGAAGCTGTCGTTTCCGGTCTCCAGGATGTGGCAGCGGTGGGTGAGCCGGTCGAGCAATGCGGTAGTCATCTTGGCATCGCCGAAGACTGTGGCCCATTCGCTGAAGCTGAGGTTGGTGGTGATGACGACGCTAGTGCGTTCGTAAAGCTTGCTCAGCAAATGGAAGAGCAGCGCCCCGCCCGAGGCGCTGAAGGGCAGATATCCCAACTCATCGAGGATCACGAGATCGAGGCGGGTCAGGCTTTCAGCGATCTGCCCCGCCTTTCCCTTGGCCTTCTCCTGTTCGAGGGCGTTGACCAGTTCAATGGTGGAGAAGAAGCGGACCTTGCGGCGGTGATGCTCGATGGCCTGGACGCCGAGGGCGGTTGCGATGTGGGTCTTCCCCGTGCCCGGGCCGCCGATCAGGACGATGTTCTGGGCCCCGTCCATGAACTCGCAGCGGTGGAGTTGCCGGACTGTGGCTTCGTTGATCTCGCTGGCTGAGAAGTCGAAGCCCGAGAGGTCCTTGTAGGCGGGGAAGCGTGCGGCCTTCATGTGATAGGCGATGGAGCGGACCTCGCGCTCGGCCAGTTCGGCTTTCAGCAGTTGAGACAGGATCGGCACGGCTGCGTCAAAGGCCGGCGCAGCCTGTTCGATCAGGTCGGTGACAGCCTGTGCCATGCCGTGCATCTTCAGGCTGCGAAGCATGATGACGATGGCACCGCTGGCGGGATCATGACGCATGACGGCCCCCTGCAACGGAGGTGCGCAGGCCGTCATAGCGCTCCACATTGGCCTTTGGCTCACGGCGCAGGGCCAGGGCCTGCGGGGTATCGAGGGGCGGCCCGCCAATGACCTTTCCATCGACCAACCGGTGCAAGAGGTTCAGCACATGGGTCTTGGTCGCCACGCCCTCGGCCAAGGCCAATTCCACCGCCGTCAGCACGGCCTGTTCGTCGTGCTGAAGAACCAGGGCGAGGATGTCGACCATCTCGCGATCACCGCCGGGCTTGCGCAGCATCTGCTCCTGCAACTGCCGGAAGGCAGGCGGGAACTCGGCAAAGGGCGCGCCATTGCGCAACGCCCCGGGCTTGCGCTGAAGAACAGCCAGGTAATGCCGCCAGTCATAGATCGTCCGCGGTGGCAGCTTGTAGCTGCGCTGGATGATGCGGCAATGCTCGCACAGGATGTTGCCCTCGGCTGCCACGACCAGCCGGTCTGGATAGATCCGCAGGCTGACAGGCCGGTTCGCAAAGGACGCCGGAACGCTATAGCGATTGCGCTCGAAGCTGATCAGGCAGGTGGGCGAGACGCGCTTGCTGAGTTCGATGAAGCCGTCAAAAGCCGGCGGCAGGGGCATCAATGCGGCCCGCTCCTCAGCCCAGACATCGGCGATGGTGCCGGGCAGCGTGCCGTGCGGGGTCTCTTGCCACACCTCCAGGCAGCGCTGTTCCAGCCAGGTGTTCATCGTGGCAAGGTCGGGAAAGCCCGGCATCCCTTGTAAGACCTGATGGCGGGAGTCCTGAACGTTCTTCTCGACCTGTCCCTTCTCCCAACCCGCTGCCGGATTGCAGAACTCCGGCTCGAAGACATAGTGATTGGCCATGGCCAGGAAGCGGAGGTTGACCTGCCGCTCCTTGCCACGGCCGACACGATCCACCGCCGTCTTCGTTCGGCCTGGCCTCGGACCCATGGCGGCCAAGCCTCACTGTCGTAGATGCCGCGCTCTGGCACGCCGCCAAAGACACGGAACGCGTGCCAGTGGGCGTCGAACAGCATCTCGTGGGTCTGCAGGGGGTAGGCGCGCAACAGGAAGGCCCG
>NZ_NWMQ01000123.1:0-1934 GCF_002901215.1 Paracoccus sp. SY
CGGCGCAACAGCGAGGAGGGGACCATGACGACCGAAGCGATTGAAAAGCATCCGATTCCATCGGGCTTTGACAAGGCCCATGTGGGACCGGCGGACTATGCCCGCCTGTATGCCGAATCAATCGAAGACCCCGAATCGTTCTGGGGCCGCGAAGGGCGCCGCCTGGACTGGATCCACCCCTATAGCATCGTCAAGAACACCGACTTCACCTTCGGCAAGGTGTCGATCAAGTGGTACGAGGACGGCATCCTGAACGCCTCGGTCAACTGCATCGACCGCCACCTGCCCAAGCGCGCCAACCAGACGGCGATCATCTTCGAACCCGACGATCCCGCGACGCCCGCCCAGCACATCACCTATGCGGAACTGTCGGAAAAGGTGAACCGCTTCGCCAATGTCCTGCTGTCCCAGGGCATCATGCGTGGCGACCGGGTGGTGATCTATCTGCCGATGATCCCCGAGGCGGCCTATGCGATGCTGGCCTGCGCGCGGATCGGGGCGATCCATTCCATCGTCTTCGCGGGCTTTTCCCCCGACGCGCTGGCGAACCGCATCAACGACTGCGGCGCCAAGGTGGTCATCACCGCCGACACCGCCCCACGCGGCGGGCGCAGGACGAACCTGAAATCGAACACCGACGCCGCCCTGCTGCATTGTTCCGACCGGGTGCGCTGCCTGGTGGTCAAGCATACCGGCGACCAGACCACCTGGATCGACGGCCGCGATGTGGACGTCAAAGCGCTGATGGAGACCGCAAGCCCCGACTGCCCGCCGCGTCCCATGGGGGCCGAGGATCCGTTGTTCATCCTCTACACCTCGGGGTCCACCGGCAAGCCCAAGGGGGTCGTGCATACGACAGGCGGCTATCTGGTCTATGCCGCGATGACGCATCAGTACACCTTCGACTACAAGGACGGCGACGTCTTCTGGTGCACGGCGGATGTGGGCTGGGTCACGGGCCACAGCTATATCGTCTATGGCCCGCTGGCCAATGGCGCGACCACGGTGATGTTCGAAGGCGTGCCGACCTATCCCGACGCGGGCCGCTTCTGGGAGGTCTGCGCCAAGCACAAGGTGACGCAATTCTATACCGCGCCGACCGCGATCCGGTCGCTGATGGCCAAGGGCACCGATCCGATCCAGGGCCACGACCTGTCGTCCTTGCGCATCCTGGGCACGGTGGGCGAGCCGATCAACCCCGAGGCCTGGAACTGGTACAACGACAACATCGGCAAGGGCCGCTGCCCCATCGTCGATACCTGGTGGCAGACGGAAACCGGCGGGCACCTGATCACGCCGCTGCCCGGCGCCACGGAAACCAAGCCGGGTTCGGCCACGCTGCCCTTCTTCGGCATCAAGCCCGTGATTCTGGAAGCCGAATCCGCTAAGGTGGTCGAGGGCAACCCGGCCGAGGGCGTCTTGTGCATCGCTGACAGCTGGCCCGGCCAGATGCGCACGCTGTGGGGCGATCACCAGCGCTTCCAGGAGGCTTATTTTCAGCAATATCCGGGTTACTACTTCACCGGCGACGGCTGCCGCCGGGACGAGGACGGCTATTACTGGATCACCGGCCGCGTGGACGACGTCATCAACGTCAGCGGCCACCGCATGGGCACGGCCGAAGTCGAATCGGCCCTGGTCGCGCATGAGAAGGTCGCGGAGGCCGCCGTGGTCGGTTACCCGCATCCGCTGAAGGGGCAGGGCATCTATGCCTATGTCACGCTGATGAACGGCGTGCAGCCCTCCGACGAATTGCGCGGCGAGCTTGAGAAATGGGTCCGCACGGAAATCGGCCCCATCGCCAAGCCCGACGTGATCCAATGGGCGCCCGGCATGCCCAAGACCCGGTCCGGCAAGATCATGCGCCGCATCCTGCGCAAGATCGCCGAGAACGACTATGGCAGCCTGGGCGACATCTCGACCCTGGCCGAACC
>NZ_NWMQ01000124.1:0-1860 GCF_002901215.1 Paracoccus sp. SY
TGAGAACGGCAGTGAGAAATTAGGCCACGGAAGCGGCGGCATGGAGCTGCTGCGGGCGGCGTAAAAGTCGTCCACCCTTTCCCTTTCTGCGACAGCAGGGAGGGCGCGAGGATTTTCAGCGTGGAACTATATCTCAGGGTTCGCCAGGCCTGCGCGGCGGGCATGAGCCAGCGTCAGGCGGCGAAGGCCTTCAACATCTCCCGTGATACGGTTGCGAAGATGATGACGTTCTCGGTGCCGCCGGGCTACCGGCGGACGGCCGAGGTCAGGCGGCCGAAGCTTGATCCCTTTATCCCGATCATTGAGGGCTGGCTTGAGGCGGATCGCTCCATGCCGCGGAAGCAGCGGCACACCGCGAAGCGGGTGTTCGACCGGCTGCGTGACGAATGCGGGTTCACCGGCGGCTACACGATCATCAAGGACTACATCCGGGAGCGGGAACGGCGGGGCCAGGAAGTGTTCGTGCCGCTGGCGCATCCACCGGGCCATGCGCAGGCCGACTTTGGCGAAGCAATGGTCAGGATTGGCGGTGTCGAGCAAAAGGCGCATTTCTTCGTGCTGGACCTGCCCCATAGCGACGCGTGCTATGTGCGGGCTTATCCGGCGGCGGTCGCCGAGGCCTGGGTGGACGGCCACATCCACGCCTTCGCCTTCTTTGGGGCAGTGCCGCAGTCGATCGTCTATGACAATGACCGGTGCCTGGTGGCGAAGATCCTGCCCGATGGCACCCGCAAGCGAGCCGTCCTGTTCAGCGGCTTCCTGTCGCATTACCTGATCCAGGATCGCTACGGCCGCCCTGGCAAAGGCAACGACAAAGGGAATGTCGAAGGCCTGGTGGGTTATTGCCGCCGCAACTTCATGGTGCCGCTCCCCGAGTTCGCGACTTGGGAGGCGTTCAACCTCTGGCTGGAAGAGCAATGCCGCAAGCGCCAGCACGATGTCCTGCGCGGCGAAAGCGAAACGATCGGCGAGCGGCTGCAACGCGATCTGGCTGCCATGCGCCCTCTCCCGATCGCGCCCTTCGATGCCTGCGACCAGGACACTGGCCGCGTCTCGTCCCAGTGTCTGGTGCGCTACAAGACCAACGACTATTCGGTGCCGGTCGCCTATGGTCATCAGGATGTCTGGATCCGGGCTTATGTCCACGACGTGGTGATCGGCTGTCGGGGCGAGGTCATTGCCCACCATCCCCGATGCTGGGACCGCGACGAATTCATCTTCGATCCGATCCACTACCTGCCGCTGCTGGAGCAAAAGATCAACGCACTCGACCAGGCCGCGCCGTTGCACGGCTGGGAGCTTCCCGAGGAATTCGCCACGCTGCGGCGGTTGATGGAAGCCCGTATGAACCGGCATGGCCGACGCGAATACGTCCAGGTCCTGCGGTTGCTGGAAACTTTCGACCTGGCTGATCTGCATGCCGCGGTGAAGCAGGCGCTCCAGATGGGCGCGATTGGCTTTGACGCCGTAAAGCACCTGCTGCTTTGTCGTGTAGAACGCCGTCCGCCCCGACTGGACCTCGACTGCTATCCCTATCTGCCCAAGGCCACGGTCGAGAAGACCAAGGCCGGTTCCTACATGCGGCTGTTGTCGGGCAATGCGGAGGACGCGGCATGAACGATGTCCCGGAAATCCTGCTCGCCCATCACCTCAAGGCGCTGAAGCTGCCGACGTTCCTGCGGGAACATCAGAAGCTGGCCCGGCAATGCGCGGCCGAAGGCATGGACCATGTCCAATACCTCGCCCGGCTTGTTGAGCTGGAGTTGATCGACCGGGAGCGGAGGATGGTCGAACGCCGCATCAAGGCCGCCAAATTCCCCACGGTCAAAAGCCTCGACAGCTTCGACTTCAGCGCCATAC
>NZ_NWMQ01000125.1:0-1780 GCF_002901215.1 Paracoccus sp. SY
GCCATGACCGACACCAATCATCCTGCCCGCGAGTCGATGGAGTATGACGTCGTGATCGTGGGGGCGGGGCCGTCGGGTCTGTCCGCGGCGATCCGGCTGAAGCAGATCGACCCCGACCTGTCGGTGGTGGTGCTGGAGAAGGGGTCCGAGGTCGGCGCGCATATCCTGTCGGGGGCGGTGCTGGACCCGATCGGGCTGAACCGGCTGATCCCCGACTGGAAGGAGCGCGGCGCCCCCGTCAGGACCGCCGTCACCGACGACAACTTCTATGTCCTGGGCGAGGCGGGCCAAGTGCGGGTGCCCAACTGGCCGATGCCGCGGCTGATGAACAACCACGGCAACTACATCGTCTCGATGGGCAGCGTCTGCCGCTGGCTGGCCCAGCAGGCCGAGGAACTGGGCGTGGAGATCTTTCCGGGCATGGCGGCCAGCCAGGTGGTCTGGGACGGCGACCGGGTCAAGGGCGTGGTCGCGGGCGAGATGGGGCTGCAGTCGGACGGCACGCCCGGCCCCAACTACGAGCCCGGCATGGAGCTGCACGGCAAGTATGTCTTCATCGGCGAGGGCGTGCGCGGGTCCCTGGCCAAGGAGATCATCAACCGCCTGAACCTTTCCGAGGGCCACGAGCCGCAGAAATACGGCCTCGGCATGAAGGAGATCTGGGAGGTCGATCCTTCGAAGTTCCAGCAGGGCCGGGTGGTCCACACCATGGGATGGCCGCTGGGCAGGAACGCCGGCGGCGGCTCCTTCATCTATCACTACGAGGACAACCTCGTGATGCTGGGCTTCGTGGTCCACCTGAACTACGAGAACCCGTATCTCTATCCCTACATGGAGTTCCAGCGCTTCAAGCACCACCCGATGGTGGCGGAACTGCTGGAAGGCGGCAAGCGCATCTCCTATGGCGCCCGCGCGATCTCCGAAGGGGGCTACCAGTCGCTGCCGGAACTGAGCTTCGACGGCGGCGTGCTGCTGGGCTGTTCGGCGGGCATGGTCAACGTGCCGCGCATCAAGGGCAACCACAACGCCATGATCTCGGGCATCGAGGCGGCGGAAGCGGCGGCGGCGGCCATCGCCGCGGGCCGCGAGGGCGACCGGCTGAGCGATTACGACACCGCCGTGCGCACCGGCGCCATCGGCCAGGACCTGCGCAAGGTGCGCAACGTCAAGCCCGCCTGGTCGCGTTATGGCTTGTGGCCCTCGCTGATCCTGGGGGGCATGGACATGTGGGGCGCGGGGCTGACCGGGCGCAACATCCTGGGCGGGTGGAAGCACGGCAAGACGGATGCCGAGGCCACCGGCAAGGCCGCCGACTTCAAGCCCATCGACTATCCCAAGCCCGACGGCAAGCTGTCCTTCGACCGGCTGACCAACGTGGCCTTCTCCTTCACCAACCACGAGGAAAGCCAGCCCTGCCACCTCAAGCTGAAGGATCCCACGATCCCGATCCGGGTGAACCTGCCCGAATATGCCGAGCCCGCGCAGCGATACTGCCCGGCCGGCGTCTATGAGGTCGTGGAGGACGCCAATGGCCCGCGCTTCGTGATCAACTTCCAGAACTGCGTCCATTGCAAGACCTGCGACATCAAGGACCCCAGCCAGAACATCAACTGGACCACCCCCCAGGGCGGCGACGGGCCGAACTACCCGAATATGTGATGAGAAGGGCGGGGGGCGGCGTTGCCCCCCGCCCGACGGCACGCTAGGGTCGGGAAAACGCTTTCGTGACTTTCCGGGATGGATGCCGTGACAATGACCCGCCCGAACCTGGCCTGGATCG
>NZ_NWMQ01000126.1:0-1738 GCF_002901215.1 Paracoccus sp. SY
TCCGTGCTGGGCGCCGAAGAAGGCAGAAAGAGGCACCTACAGCCTATGAAAGGCTTGGAGCAGCAGGGAGGAAACCGGTTGGCAGACAGCGAACCCCCCTGGGTGAGAACCGGACAAGCAGCACCGAGGGGGGTACAGGCAGCGAGACTAAGGACTTCACCTGAACTCTTCCTAAAGCTATATNCATCACTGAAATAACAGGATATTTTGATAGATTTTTGAAATCATAGTCGTTTTTTGGCGTTCTGTGGTGTTTTCGTGCAGAGGCCTTCTGTCCAGGGTGCTGTGTTCAGCAAGGCCCCTCCTTCCCCGGCGGGACTTTTTGCTGCGCCGCAGCCGAGCCGTGAGTCAACCTCAGATAGTTCTGAGCCAGATGGGGTTTTATGACACACGAAACCCTGGCCCGAGTGATCGCGCCGGGGTTGTGCAATTTAGGGCTTCTTGGCCGCCTTGCGCTGCGCCTCGCGCAGGGCTTCCGCAAGCTGCCGGGTCAGTTCCTTCAAACGAGGCGGCAGAGCGGGCGGGGCCTTCGGTTGAGCCGGAGGGCGGGAGGGTGCTTTGCTCATGGCGTAACGAACCAGGCGCGGGTGCAAAGGTTCCAGGACGCGAAAGGCCCTTACAACCATGCAAGGGCCTCCCATGAAGATGTTCAACGAGTCCTCACCTCATCTGAACCGGGCAGTTTAGAAAAGGTTCCAGCTACAGTCCGTCCGAACTGTCAGATTAGCCGTGAAACGAGCGTGAAACACCGACAGGGCACGCAAGAAGAAAGGAAAGTGTCAAGGAATTGACACAACGGTCCCGGCTTCCGGAGTACACACTTTCCACGCAATTTATTGAAAACGTCCCTGTTTGCTTAACAAAAGGCAAAAGATGCATTCTCGTCACTGCCCAGCTTCCTCCCCGTTCTATGAGCCTAAAAAACGACTGACGACCGATGAGTGGGAACTGATTATGGACGCCTTGAGCGCCTATCAGCACAACGAGGTTTACCGCGCCCTTTATGAAAAGCTTGGAGGAGCCCAGGCTCACGGATCGCGTTTCGCAGCGTGACGCTGTCAAAGGACAAGCAGACCCGCGCTGCCTGAACGGCAGAACCAAGACCGACCAGGACGCCCGGCAAGGCCAGGGCCAGAAGAAGCGCCCGCCACGAGTTAGCGCGTCCCGCGCCGAGCATGGCGACCGCATCACGAAACGCCGCCGTTCCACCAGAGGGCGGCACCGGCAGCTTAGGGGCGTTCCCCAGGTGGACCGGGCCTGCGGCCCGCCCTTCGGGTAGATAGTCCACCTGGACCGGCTGACACCCCTGCGAACCCTACCCGCAAGCGGGCAGGGAACCCCTTGCAGGGAACCCCGTCAGCCTACGCCAGAACCACCAGCACCAGGACGCAAAGCTATGGGCTGAGGAAAAGAAAGAAGGCCGGAGGGATACCGCACCGGCCAGAATAGGCCACAGCGCCGCGCAGAGCGCCGCCAGCAGCCCTTATGCAGTCCTGACACTATGGAACTTGCCAGATCGCTGAAGATCCTGCCTGAAGGACAGCGGCCGGAGCCCCTTGAGAACGGGGCAGACTAACCCCTGCCCGCTGAAGGAGCCCGCGATGCGGCACATCGATCATGTCGTGGTTGCTGTCCGGGATCTGGACGGGGCCGCCGATCTTTACGCCCGGCTTGGCTTTCAGGTCGGACCACGCAACCGCCATCCCTGGGGAACCGAGAACCGGATCATCCAGTTCCG
>NZ_NWMQ01000127.1:0-1717 GCF_002901215.1 Paracoccus sp. SY
GCGTTGGCCCTGAACGCCACGGCGCCGGGATTGCTGGCCAGGGCAGCGGCCGAACTGGGGATCCCGTTCCTGCATGTATCGACCGACTATGTGTTCGACGGAACGGGCGACCTGCCAAGGGCCGAGGATGCCGCCACAGCACCCGCAAGCGTCTATGGCCAGAGCAAGCTGGAGGGGGAACGGCAGGTCGCGGCAGCAGGCGGGCAATGGGCGGTGATGCGCACATCCTGGGTATTTTCCCCGGATGGCTCGAACTTCGTGAAGACCATGCTGCGGCTGGGCGCCGAGCGTGACCGGATCAATGTCGTCGCCGACCAGATGGGCGGTCCGACCGAGGCGAGCCGGATCGCCGCTGCCCTGCTTCGGATGGCGGATCGGATGCGGGCCGACCCGAAGGCGGGCGGCCTTTATCATTTTGCCGGATCGCCCGATGTCAGCTGGGCGGATTTCGCGCGCGCGATTTTCGACCGTGCCGGGCTGGCCTGCGCCGTGCGCGACATCCCGACCAGCGATTATCCCACGCCTGCGCGGCGGCCGGCCAATTCGCGGCTGGATTGTTCCCGCATCACGCGGGATTTCGGCATAGACCGACCGGACTGGCGGGTCGATCTCGACACTGTCTTGAAGCAACTGGGATACGGAACATGACGGGACGCAAGGGCATCATTCTGGCAGGCGGGTCGGGGACGCGCCTTTATCCGATCACGATGGGCGTTTCGAAACAGCTTCTTCCGCTTTATGACAAGCCGATGGTCTATTATCCCATCAGCGTGCTGATGCTGGCCGGCATTCGCGAGATCGCGATCATCACCACGCCCGAGGATCAGGGACAGTTCCAGCGGCTGCTTGGAACGGGCGAGCAATGGGGGCTGCGGTTCGAATGGATCATCCAGCCTTCGCCCGACGGCCTGGCCCAGGCCTATCTGCTGGCCGAGGATTTCCTGGCGGGGGCGCCATCGGCCATGGTGCTGGGGGACAACATCTTCTTCGGCCATGGCTTGCCCGAACTTCTGAAGGCGGCGGATCAGCGGATCAGCGGCGGGACGGTCTTCGGCTATCGGGTTTCGGATCCCGAACGGTATGGCGTGGTCGATTTCCAATCCGACGGCCGGGTTCGCGCGATCATCGAAAAGCCGGAACTGCCACCGTCGAACTTTGCCGTGACGGGCCTTTATTTCCTGGATGCTTCGGCCTCGGAACGTGCCCGGCAAGTCAAGCCTTCCGAACGGGGCGAGCTTGAGATCACGACGCTTCTGGAAAGCTATCTTCGCGATGGCAGCCTGACGGTCGAAAAGATGGGGCGCGGCTTTGCCTGGCTGGATACCGGCACCCATGGCAGCCTGCTGGATGCGGGAAACTTCGTGCGCACGCTGGAAAAGCGCCAAGGCTTGCAGACGGGCTGCCCCGAGGAGATTGCCTTCGAGGCCGGCTGGATTTCCGAAGATGCCTTGCGTGAACAGGCGCAACGGTTTTCGAAGAATGCCTATGGTCGTTACCTGATGGGATTGCTGGGCGCGCGCTGACGCAGCCTGCCCAGAAAGGCCGCGGCAAACAGGGCCGCAGTCCCCGCGCCGGTCTGCCGGTAAAGCCCCAGTTGCGCCATGCTGCATGCGGCAAGCGGCCCGTGCTGCCGCAGGGCTGCGCCGAAACGATCCAGGATCAGGCGGTTTTCCGGCAGCAACTCCGATCGGACGGCATCCAGGGCCGCGTGGTTGGC
>NZ_NWMQ01000128.1:0-1689 GCF_002901215.1 Paracoccus sp. SY
CAGCGCTGCCATGATCTCGCTGTGCCGATCGGTCCTATTGGAAACAGGGCTGCGCCCTGGTGGCCATCGCTCTTGCAAATAAGATGGCACGGGCTGTTTGGGCGAAGCTGACCCGCGTAGAGGATTATTAGGTTCCGAAGGGTGAAGTTTGCTGAAGCAACGGGGCCCGGCTGGAGCGGTGTGAGGAGGGCCGCGACCCGTATGGGCGAATGATCGAGAAGATCGGGGTTGGGGAAACCAGAACCGGACAGTGAGCCCTACGAGCTCGCCTGAGTGATTTGGACCCAATCTGCGTATCACTATACCGGCCCGCGGCTGACAAAAGCCGCACCACGATGCCCGACACATGTGAGCACCCGATCACACGCCTTGAAGGTTGAAAAAAGTCCTTGCACCAAGGGGAGCATCCATACATGTCCGGTCGTAATGGGGGCAAGACCAGCCGGACTATCTGCTCAAAGCGTGGCTAAGGCCAGTCAGGCAGGAAACGCTTTATGTTCGCTGCCCCAGTCGATTTTCCGGCAATCTATATAACCTGCTGATTTCCATGGCGATAATTAATTAAATTAACATTTATTATTTAATGCCTGTCGATGGTATAATTAGGAATCGTGGGTGATTCTGTGTAAGAGGTGGGAAATGAACGGCTTTATGTGCGTTATGTCCGCTGCATCTTTAGCGATCTTCGCTGCCTCAAGCGAAAGTTTTGCAGCTAGTGTAACTCTCTATGAGCAGGATTTTGAAAATCCAGCCAATTACGTTAACAATGGCGGCGATGTAAACATATTCACCTCTGTAAACCAAAATTATGGAAATCAGCCTCCGGGTTTCCTATTTTCTCAAACCAACACTGTCGAAACATTGAATGTTAGCGGATCGAACCGTGGGGCTGGAACGGCAGCATTTGGGACAGGTTGGAGCGATCCGTCAGGAACTGGGGGAAACTTTGCACTTGGAATGCTTGAGCGTGTCCAGGATGATCGATTGGGTCTTTCTTTTAATGTGGGATCTTTTGACTTCTTTAATGTCGGGATCGATATTTCGAGTATCGATCTATCGACATTTAGTGGACCATTCATCCCTGTTGGGGGAGAGGCGCCCATCTTCCGGTTTTCCCTTTTCGATAACCCTAGTGGCGTGGCTGGCATCGGCTCCGGGTCAATCCTCGATAGCTTTGATCTGACTGGTCAGGCATCGGCAAGAGATACGTTTTCTTGGACTCGCGGAAACTTTGGCCTCAGTACTGTCGGTAACACCAATGGAAACGTAATCTTCCAAATCGATCTGATTCAAGGCGAATATGCTGCTTTTGACAACATCAGTTTGTCTGCAGCTGATACACCTCCAGACCCTTCTCCAATTCCGGTTCCCGCCGGATTACCACTGCTCATAGGCGGCCTCGGGCTATTGGCTGCATTGAAGAAACGTAAGTAAGCTTCCGGATATTTCACCCTCAGTTCACTGAGGGTGGATTCAAATAGCTTGATCGGCTGTCTTTGTTTGGCCACGCTCCTGCCATTCCGCTTGAAGGGCTGGCGCGGCAGTTGACGGAAGCATTGTGCCAGAAACACCGCAGCCCACCTGCACCCGACAACCTCTGGCTGACCCTGCTTCTTCCTCGTCCGTGTCATGAAACCCCATCTGGCTCAGAACTACCTGAGGTTGGCTCACGGCTCGGCTGCGGCGCAG
>NZ_NWMQ01000129.1:0-1638 GCF_002901215.1 Paracoccus sp. SY
GCCGAGATTGGCAACTGCATGACTTGCGCCCGGCTTGGCCTGACCCCGGATTTTGACCAGTCCGGCGCATACGTCCAAAGCTGGCTGCGCGCCTTGAAGGACGACAAGCGGCTGATTTTCAAAGCCGCTAGCGAGGCGCAGAAGGCCGCCGAATGGCTGGTCAAAGGCAAGCCCGCCGAGAAGGAAGAAGGAGCGGCCGCATGAGCGGCCCCCACCCCCTGCCCGTCCTGTCCTGCCGCAAATGCGGCAGGAGCAATCCTTGGGTCTATCTCGCGCCGGTCGTGGTCGAGGGAACCGGAACCTGCATCTGCATGGATTGCGCCAAGGCGCGCGGCTGGCTGAATGCTGTCGGAAATCTCAAGCCGGGAGTCGCGCTTTGACCACCTACGAGATCCGGGACGACCCCGGCGACCTGCCCATCATCTGCGCGACCTTGGCGGAAGCGGAGCGGCGTGGCCGACGCCGCGCCGCCCGCCTCGGCATCGAGGTCCTGATTTACGAAATGTACCCCACGCGCGGAGAGCGGCTTATCAGCGCGATCTGACACCCGGCCCCCCGCAACAGCGGGGGCTTTTTCTTAACGATCAGGTTGACCAGGCGGGGCGGAGCCGTCGAGCCGGCCCCGCCCCGCCCCGCCCTGCGCTATCCGCGCGTGAGCCGCGTGCGCGGCGATGCGGAGACGGCTGCGCCGTCAGCCCATGAGGAAGCCCCGCCCTTTCGGGCGGGGCGAGAATTGGCGAGGGAAGTGTCGATAAACGTAGGGTCGCGAATGGGGTTCCCGGTCAGGCCAGATTATATTTGCCGGAAGGGCGAAGGCCGCCCTTGCGCCAGCCGGAGTCAAAGACCGCAACCCGGCCATGCGATGGCCATGCCAGTTTCCATCGGGCTTCCCGCCGCAGCCGTCGCGCTTCATCGAGCATGGCCTGCGCCACATCATCGAGGGTGAAGCCGTCGCCCAGGACGAACCATTCGCTTGTCTTGGCGAAGTCCCGATCCGCCAGCCGCGTCACGCGCTTGAGGCACCGGCTTTCAAGGCAATGAGCGTGCGGCATCTGGATCGTCTGCACGATCAGAAGCCGCTTTTCCAATCCACGCGCCAGCTCCTTGCGCCGGTCGGTCGGCTTACGCTGCGTGAACTGATCTTGAACCGCTGCGGGTGCCGTTCGTCGCAAGTCAGATAGACCGTGCCCCAGGGCACGGCGCGGCGGAACCACCGAACCGTGAGACTGCCACGCGACTTTCGCGCGCCCGTTAATCCCCGCTCCGCCATGCCGTCCAATCCTGTTCCGTGATCCTGTCGATGGCCGGGTTGCTGTGCAGGACCGGCAGGCGCAGCGACTCCGCGGCCGCAAGCGCCAGACAGGTTTGCACCGTCAGTTTGGCCGGGTGATCCGCTCCTTGGCCGAACCGGGCCGCAAGCCTGCACCCGTCAGCCGCAATGCGCGGGCTGATCGCGACTTCATAGACCTTCAGGATCTGAAGCAGGTTGTCGAAAATCTCGGTGGCCTGTTCAACCGCCTCGGCCGAGGCGCTGCGCGTGTCCGCGCGGCCCTCAGTGAAAGCCATGACCACATCGAGGCGCACGCTGGCCGAGGTTTTGCATTGCTTGCGGCTACCCTTGATCTTTTCCACCAGCAA
>NZ_NWMQ01000013.1:0-88511 GCF_002901215.1 Paracoccus sp. SY
CTGAAAACGAGGGCGCCAAGTTCAGGACACTCCCCCTGCATCCCCTGCCTGTTGTGCTGCAAGCAGCCGCCCGGATGACAGGGGTCACATCTGTCGGCTGGTGTAACTCTCGGATTGCCCATCGATCCTGAACCAAGCCGTGGTGTCTCGACAGCTATCGCATATAATGCATCGTTCGCGACCGCTGAGCGGGAACTGGGAGCATCTCGGAGGGCCCTAAGCAAGCGCAACGTGCGGGCACAATCTTTCTTCAGCTAAGAGTTTCTCGAACTCCCGTTTTGCCTGGGGAGCCTTCTTATCCAAGATGCGCTATATCAGAAACACGTACGAACTTGATCGAGTTCGGGTGTTCAACACGGATTATGAGGCCTAATCGCGCTTCATGCTCAAGCCTGTTCGCCACAAACCAAATCCTGACCTACAACCAGAAATCCCATACTTTCCCCAGCCTCCCGTAACAGGGAGGCTTTCTGATGTCCGAACACATTCTCCGCACCCACTCCCAAGTCCAGGATCGCCGCAAGCAAACCAACAAGCTCAATGTGCTTGACCTGCTCTCGGAATTCCCTCGCCGTCATGTAGAGTCTGTCCCCTGAAGAGCAGACGAAATAAGGAAAAGCCGGTTCACCGAGGCGCAGATTATCGGGATGATCAAAGAGCAGGAGGCTGGTTTGCCCACTGCTGATCTCTGCCGGAAACATGGAATCAGCCCCGCAACCTTCTACAAACTGAAGGCTAAATATGGCGGAATGGACCTGTCCGATGCCAAACGGCTGAAGCAGCTTGAGGACGAGAATGCAAAGCTGAACCGCCTGCTGGCCAATGCCATGCTCGATAACGTGGTGCTGAAGGATTTGCTGGGAAAGCCCGTACGACGCCGATGCAACGGCGGGGCGCAGTGTTGCAGGCAGTGCGCGATTATCCGATTTCTCAACGCTGGGTTTGCGTACTGATCGGCGTCGATCCGAAAACGGTACGGCGCGAACAGCCGCCCGATAAACCGGAGATCCGTGAGGACATGCGCAAGATCGCCGAGAAGCGTCGCCGCTTTGGCTATCGGCGCGTACCCTGTCTGCTTGACCTCGAAGTAGAGCGCGAATTCCTCATCGACAGTCATCTCCCAGGGGTTGAGCAGGCGTTGTCGCGCCTGATCCGTCAGAACGTCGAGGTTGATCCGCGTGATTGTTGGCGCACTATTCATGCTTTAGAACCCAGCAGTCGCTGCTGTCGGAACCAAACCGCCGGGCGGAAACGCGATTTTCTCGCCCATGGGGCTTTCAGACGCTTCTATCCTGGCAGCTTTCGGGCTGAAGCGCGGGGCATTCTCGCAATGTGCTGGTGGAGGAACGTGTTCGAGACTCTGCGGCACGGGGGGAGTCTAGGGGTCCGTCGAAGGCATCGGCCAGCACATTCTGCCTGGGGGGCGTCAAGAATGCGTCGGTCGGGAGCGCGTCAGGCACGTCCCTGGCAAGTTCGGACAGGATCGAGGCGGTGCCGTAGTCTCCAGTCTCCCGGCGTGCGCGTTCTGCGCTGACTTCCATCAGGAGGCGGTTGGTCTGGTGCGCGAGTACCCAAGTATCAGGATCGGAGTCATGCAGGTCGATGTTCAGGGCCTCGGCAACCTGTTTCAGAACATTCAGGGCTGGTTCGCGTTCGCCCAGAGCAATGGCCTGGCGCAAGGCGGCCTGAATTTCAGCTTCACGATGCTGGGCGGCACAGATGTCAGATGGTATGCGGGCGGGAGCCATGGCGCGCGCCCTCTTATGGCGGCGGATCTCCTGATCCCGCACCGCTCTGAGAATCGTCACAATGGTTTTCGCCGATATTGGCATGCCTGTCGCCGTCCTCGCGGCGAAGAGCGCATCGCTTATGGCGGTCAGCCTGTGAGCACGGTTCTTCGCCTCGCGGACGAAGTGAGTCTCCAGCGACAGGCAGACAAAAAGTTTGGGAGCGTTTTTTTTGACCGAGCCGGGTCTGCGGATGGCCGGCTCAGCGCTACAGGCAGGCGACAGCGGAAATAATATCCGGTCGGGCGGCGTTCAAGATAGGGGTAGGCGGCATGGGGTATGCCAGGGACTCCGCGCCGCACAAGTGCCGAGGTTGCGCCGAGGCCTGTGTCAGAGTCTGTGCCAGAACGCGAAAAGCGGCCCCAGCAAGGCCGCTTTCCGAATGATCTCAAAGACTTGCGAGATATCTGGCTCCGGCGGTAGGGATCGAACCTACGACCAATTGATTAACAGTCAGCTTCCCGGCCAAAACTTGGCATAACAATGTAAAACTATCTGAACTGACGACGCCCTGTATCTCCTTGCCGTAGAGAGAAACGTTGGGCTATGTTAGTAACGCCGGGTAACGGTAGCTATCTTTGGATTGCGTTACCCCTGTGTTACCCGGCTGATATTTTGACCGTTGAAAGTGTGTAGATGGCGAAGGCGCTGACGACCAAATCTGTGGAGAACGTGAAGCCTGATCCTGCCAAGCGGTTGGAGCTTCCTGACGCTGCCCTGACGGGCCTTTACTTGGTGGTTCAGCCAAGCGGCGCGAAGTCCTGGGCATTGCGATACCGCCATGCCGGCAAGCCAAAGAAGCTTACCCTAGGCAAGTGGCCAGTCATGGGGCTGGCTGATGCACGCGCTGCGGCATCTGAAGCAATTGAGGCGGTAGAGCATGGCTGCGATCCGTCTGCGCAGAAGAAAGCGACGAAGGCCGCAAAGAGGAACGCCGAGCTTTCGGAGCGGGACAAGGTTAAGACGCTGATCGACCAGTTTGACAAGCGGCACCTCTCCGGTCTCAAGAGCGGCGATCATGCGCGGCAGTTCCTAATCCGCTTCGTCATTCCTGCTTGGGGTGATCGAAACATCCACGACATCACACGCCGGGATGTTCTCGACCTGCTCGACCGGATCGCTGACAGCGGCAGGCTGACAACGGCGAATCGCGTATTGGCGCACGTGCGCAAGTTCTTCAACTGGTGCGTCGAGCGCGACGTGATCCAGACCGCCGCGACCAACGGCGTTAAGCCTGTAGCGAGAGAGGCCAGCAGGGACCGTGTGCTGACGGACGACGAGATCCGGTGGCTGTGGCAAGCCTGCACCCAACTGCGGCAGCCGTGGGGACCAATGGGCCAGATGCTCTTACTGACCGGGCAGAGGCTTAACGAGGTTGCTCGGATGACCAGGGGCGAAGTTCAGGCGGATTTGTGGCGCTTGGCGGCGAGCCGCACGAAAAACGGCCGATCGCATGACGTGCCGCTGTCCCGTGCAGCACAGGACGTGCTGGCAGGCGTGGAGCGGGTCGAGAATAATGCCGGGTACATCTTCACCACAAACGCCAGAACGCCTGTCAGTGGCTTCCACAAGGGACGGGAGCACATCGCCAGGCAGATGGAGGCGTTTGCGGCAGAAGAACGGGGTGAACCTGTCCAGATACCGAAATGGGGCTTCCACGATCTACGGCGGACGGCCGCCACAGGCATGGCTAGGCTCGGGATCCCCGTGCGCGTAACTGAGGCTGTACTGAACCATGTAAGCGGCACCGGCGGCGGGATTGTCGCAGTCTACCAGCGCCATGATTATGCGGACGAGAAGCGCGCTGCCCTTGAGGCTTGGGCACGCTTTGTCCTGCAACTGGTCGAAGGCAAGGTCGATAACATCGTGTCGATCAACGAGGCGAAGCGATGAACGAGCAGGATGATTGGCTCCGAGCTATCTTGCGCGCTTCGGCACCACAGGCGATTCCGCTGATCGAAGACAATGTAGCGATGGTCGAGATAAAGGCTGTCTATTACCCATGGGCATTGTCGGTCATGTCCGCAGACCAAGCCCCCCGCGTTACAGCCGCCGCACTCTTTGGCTCCTCCAAGGGAAGCGATCGTAAGAAGTCCGGTGCCCTTTCGCAGCTGGAAGAGATGAAGCGGCAACTTGAACAGATCGAGAATCTAGCAGCCGAGACACGAGCATCGTTTGCATGGGCCAGCAACGATTTTATCACACCGCTTGCATATCAATTCCACGCTGCAATAGCCGCGGCGCGCGATAATGTCGCGCAGGCTCTTGCCGCCTTGCTGGTGATCGATGACGAACTGGCGAAGACAAAGAAGAAGTTTGGTCCCGGCTCACTGGCTGACAAGCAGCGCGGGTCGTTCGATGAGGTCGCGCGCGAAGTTATGTTCCAGTGGCGCCGCATGGATCTCCCAAAGCCCGTCGGCAACAAGCGCGACGGTGGGTTGATCGACTTATTGGATGCGTTACATCAAGAAGCCGGAGCTGGTCCGCTCAAATCGATCCCAGCGCTCATGGCGAAGCTGCGGTAGAAATCGGAATATTTCCGATTACCCCCCCATCTTGGGGGGACTTCGCGTATTTTCTGGATCGGGCTTCTAATGTGAGAGAAATGGTTAGGCACCGTTTCAATCACAGGTGCCAACATGAAAGACCACCAGGAAGAACCCGACCGCCTGATGCCCGCCACCGAGGTGCGCGAGATATTCGGTGTGTCGGATATGTCCATCTGGCGCTGGCTTGCCGATGAACGAATGGCATTTCCTAAACCGATCATGATCCGCCGTCGCCGGTACTGGCGTCGCGGCGACATTGTTGCCTTTCAGCAGCGCCAGGCGAATGCCGATCAATCGGCAGTGTCGTGAGGTGTCGTCATGCCACAGAACAGAAACGCCGCCCTGCCGGGGCGGCAGGGCGGCGGTGATAGGCAGGGGCGCGGCGATTATCACCACGATCAAGAGAACCAGGCAACTCTGCATCCGAGTATTTCCGATTGGCTGAACCGTGTCGAACTCGCGGCCGGAACGGGCAATGCTGCCCGGTCGGAGCGGCGACTTGGCCGAGCGCTTGTTGATCTACTGCCGGATGGTCGTGACAGCGTTGTGGCCTCCATACCTGACATTGCGGCCGCCGCAGAGTTAGGCCCCGATGCAGTTCGCGCGAGCCTTCGACGTCTTGTGGAGAAGAGGCTGATCTTCTTCGACAGCCAGCCTGGGCGAGGTCTGCGGACGGTCGTCAGCTTGCGGCTTCAGGGGAGCCGCAGATGACACGAACAGTCCGGGACCAGGTTCGTGTCGGCAGTTTCTGTTTGCACTGGCTGCGCGCTCTGCAGGATGCGATTTCGCGCGCCGGGCATCTGCGAGCAGCAGCCCGTAATGAAGGCAAAGCCGTAGACGGCCCTGATCGATTGCTGACAGCAACGGACCTGCAGATCTGCGTTGCTGCCACCAGGTGGATTGTCGATGACAGCCTGACCTTCTTTCGGTCGCAAGATGACTTTGCCGCCGACTGCGGCATTACGAACAAGGGCGCTGCCAAGTGCCTGCACCGTATCATTGAGAACGGATTTCTTGTGGAAGTTCCCGGCTTGAAGCGAGACGACTTGAAGGGCCGTCCGGCAAAGTCATATCGGGCGCAAATTCCGGATACTCTCCGTAACGGCCGTTCCGGAAAGTCCATATCACCTTTCAGGAACGGCAGTAGGGGAAAGCATGGGGACTTTCCGGAACCACGAGGTGAGAAAGGTCAGGGGGTACTTTCCGGAACCACGGTAGGGGGACTTTCCCCTACCCGGGTATCCCCCATCTTGAGGGACTATACGACAGAGGTAGCCGACGCGCCCTCGGGCGCGCGTCGGCCTGCACCATCACCGGATCCTGACACGAGGTCTGACAGACATCATCGCGAGGAGGCATCAGCAGTTTCAGAGGATGAGCCATGGCGCTGAGGTTGGAACAGTTTCAGGCTGCGGCTGATGTCCTGCTGCGCCAGAACGATCATGATGCGCTTGCGGTGGGAGAGGCTCTGGCTGGCTGGATCAATGGCGGCGGGCAGCGGGCGGCATGGGCCGCCCTGGCCCCGCTTGTGCAGCGTGGTGGCGACCTTGGACGGGGAGACGCGATTGCCGAGTCGGAGACGATCTTGCGAAAATGGCGACGCAAGCGGGAAGATCGTTCTGATACCGGCTGGGCGATGGACTTCCGGCGCGACGCTTGCAGATATTTATACGAGAACTTTCTGGATAATCAGGAAAGCGGAAGCATTCCCGAAGATGAATATCTTAGAGATATTCATCGCATGATTGATGGCGGCGCGATCTTTGTTGGCGGAAAGATCATTTCCGACACAACGATTATCCGCCGCCTCAAGTAATCGGAAACCCTCCTATTCAATCATTAAAAGGTTGAATGCCGAATTGTCGGCTTCTGGACACCGGATCATGTTCGCCCGAACCACAAGAGGTGGAACATGCGCCAGACCTTCAGGAAATCAAAACTGCCAATCGACCGTGATCGCCTGCGCCAGGTGATCGCGGATGGCATCTCCGCTCAAACAATGCTGAGAGGCCGTGACGCGGCCTTGCTCATCGAGACAGACATGGGACGCATCTCTCCGTCGATGCAGCCGATCGGACCCGATACTCCTATGCCTGATGAGCAGCACGCAGCTGCTATTGCCCGCGTCGCAACAGCCCGACGCTGCGCCATCTACGCCGATCAGCAAGGTGTCCGCGTCGATGGTTCGGACCGGTTTATTCCGAACGCAACCTGGCAGGGCTTCTGACATGGCAATCTTGGAAAAGTTCCGTAAGGCTAAGGCGTCGGCCAGCCAAGCATTGACGGCCGCACGTTCTTCTCTGGCGGATATTCGCAGCCAAATAGCTTCAAAGCAGACCGAATTAGAAGGTCTTGACCAGCGCCCTGTTGCGTTTGCAGAAGCCGTTGCCGCGCTGGATACCAAGCTTCGTGAGCAGTGCGAGATCGGTGAATATGCTTTGAAGCGGATGGCACATGATCTGTCCGGCCGTATCGATGGATACAGCGTCTTCCGCACCACTCACATTGAAGGCCGCGAGATCGCTCTGCAGACACTGCTTGCCGGCTCAGCTTTCCGCGACGCACTGATTGCTCAACTCGAAGCGGTCTACGGCAATGATCCTGGCCTGACCTCGGAGGAGCGGGCGGCGGAACGTGAGCGCATCGAGGGTGAACTCGATGACCTCGAAGCCATGGAGGAAATGCTCATCCGCGAGGGAGCGAAGGCGGGCATCCCCATTGCCCGGCGCAAGGACGCGCATCCGGGCGCCTTGCTGGCACCCGACAGCGCGCTGCCAGCATGAGGGGCGGAGGCGATCAGCGCAGCGGTCCGATGGGAGGTCCCCCCTTAGGGACCGAACTCCGGCTGCATCCTAAGCGGGGGCGCGGCTCCCCGGGTTTTGAGCGTGTTCCTGATTTTTCAAAATCGGTTTCGCTTCGTTTCGGCAGTGGGATTTTCAATCAATGACAAAGAAAATCGATCCCGATCTAACGCTCAGCGCTGCGGAAATCGCAACCATGACCGGCCGCACCGTCCGCTGGGTCCAAAGCATGGCCAAGGACGGTTACTTCTCGAAAGACGGGCGCGGTCGCTACCGACTGGAAAGTGTCATCCAAGGATTGCTTCGCCACGAGGAAGACCAAGCCGCGAAGGGTAACCAGGCAGCCGCCGCTTCTCGGGCCACCGACGCTCGGACGCGTGAAATTGACCAGCGGATGGCAATCCGGGATCGTCAGCTGATCCCGATCGAGGATGCGATCATGGCGCTCGACACCGTCTGTGGTGTCGTGAATACCCAGTTGACCGGTCTTCCGGCCCGGATCAGCCGCGACCTAGGGATCCGCCGCAAGGTGGAAACTGAAATTCACCGGGTGCGGCAGGCGATCAGTGACGCACTGGCCGAAATGTCGAGAGCTTCCAAGACCGGCGTTGGGCTGGATGACGGAGGCGCCCATGGCTGACCTGACCGGCATCCCGCTGCGTGAGCCTACCGGGGCCGACGTCGATGCAGCCGTCCAACTGGCCACGGAATACGGATGCCAGATCGGCCTGCGCCGCGAGTTGGTTCAGCTCCTGGCGGCACCCGGGGTCGACATCGATGACTATCATGACGCCATCGTCGAAGAGGCGGCAGACGCTGCAGAGCACGCGCTCTGGTATCGGCTTGAGACCGACCTCGCGGCCCGCCGGGCTGAGACGGGCCCGATCCGCAAGCCGCGCAGGAGGCGCAAATGACCCATTTGCTTCACTTGGCCGATCGCGCGCTGAATCGCCCTTTGCTTATTCATCCAGACAAGGCTGCGATCATCCTCGAGGTTCTGGCCGGCCGGATCGGGATCGATGCTTCGCCGCTCGTGCCCGCTGCGAGCCGCTTCGCCGCGCGCAGTCGCGCCGGCGAGCGGCAGCTCGTTCCGGTTTCTGGTGGCGTCGCGGTCATTTCGATCATCGGCACGCTGGTGAACCGCGGCGCTTGGGTTGGGGCCAGTTCCGGCCTCGTGTCCTATGAAGGCATCTCGGCGCAGCTGCACGAGGCCGCAACGGATCCTGCCGTACATTCTGTAATCCTCGACCTCGACACTGGAGGCGGAGAGGCGGGCGGCATCACTGGCGTGGCAAAACAGATCGCGGCTCTCGCGAAGCAGAAGCGAGTGGTGGCCGTGGTGAACGACACAGCCTGCAGCGGTGGCTACTGGATCGCATCGGCCGCGAACGAGATCGTGGTAAGCGAAACCTCGATGGTAGGCTCGATCGGCGTCGTCGTCCTTCACGTCAATCGCGCTGGTGAGATGAAACAAAAAGGCTGGGAGCCGACCTTCATCTACGCCGGCGCACACAAGGTCGACGGTCACTCGCTCGCTCCCTTGTCGGACAGCGTGCGGGCTGACGTCCAAGCCTCGATCGATGCGCTCTATCGATCGTTCTGCCAGGGCGTCGCCGTTGGACGCGGCTCGCGCCTGACAGAGGCCGCCGCGCGAGCCACAGAGGCGCGCGTGTATCTGGGCGCTGATACCATAGCCGCTGGGTTGGCAGATCGTGTCGATAGCTTCGATGCCGTGCTCCGCTCCCTACAGCGAGCCGTCAGCGCCCCTAGAGGCCACCGACGCACACAGGCAGGGCCTGCCACCCAGCGCCCACCAAAGGGCGCTGCAGCGGTTGCTCCGCCGGGATGGTGCGCGACGGGGGTCAAGCTACTGCCGCTAATCGGAAAGCAAGCTTCGGCAAAAAAGGAAGACGTCGCTGCAATTCTTACGCGGTCGATAGAGAGAATTAATCAGCAAAGAAACAGGAGCTAAACATGTCTTTCACCCAAGAAGAATTGGACTATGCCGTGAAAACCGCCCGCGCCGAGGGGGCAACGGCAGAGAGGCAGCGCATCGCCGGCATCATGCAGTGCGACGCCGCCAAGGACCGTCCGATCGCTGCGAAGCAGATCGCGATGGCTACCACAATGTCGGCCGAGGACGCCGCGATCTTCCTCGCCGGCATGCCCGCTGAGAGGCGCATGTCTGGTGGCTATCGCAACTTCGCTGAAATGGCAGATGACCAGATCGCGATCGGTGCCGCAGCCGAGGCCGCCGCCCAGAAAGCCTCGTTGGCTGGGCTGCCGCAGGAGGCGCAGGATCAGGGCGTTGACCAAATCAACCATGCCCGCAGCGGCGACGGCTTCACCGCCGGTCCTATTTGGGAGAACTGATCATGGCACCTCTCATCGATACCGGCATCCGTCCACTCGCTTGCCTTCTCTCAGAGGCGTCCGGGCACCGCTCGCGCGAGAACATCGCGCTGAAAGCTGACAGTGGCATGATTGCGCCCAACACCGTCCTGGCAGAGGACGCAACAGAGCCGGGCAAGTATGTTCCGGCCGCTGCTGGCGCGACCGCGATAGGCATCGCGCTTTACGGTGGTGATACGAGCGAAGGTGAGGTGTTTGTTCCTGGCCTCATGCGAGATGCTGAGGTCAACGTTCACACCCTGATCTTCGCGCCGGATGTCGATACTGCTGAAAAGCGGGTCGCGAAGATCGCCCAGCTGCGCGCTGTCGGCATCATCGCGCGGTGACGACATGGCGGGCTTCGCAACAAGGCGATCGAAGGCCAAGGGCAGCACGCGCGAAGTCCGCACCATCGAGCGGCGCCTGCGTGCTTGGCTGCGCAACAACTTCCCCGATCGGAACTGTGACGACCTGATGGATGCGGTTTGTTCTCAAGCGCTGACCGCAGCGCGCAATGGTGTTCGCGGCACCGGTGCAGACGGCGCGGCCGCCCGCGCTGAGGGAAATTGGTACTTCGCAGATCTGGCGACGGCGATCACAGCGGCCATTGCCGCAGGTATAGGCCTGAAGGAGGCGCAATCATGAGCTCGGATATCGTTGCGGGCGTTTCCGCTCTTGCGGCGGCTATGGGCGCCGCAGTGGGGAGCGTGGACGCAAAAGTGTCCCAAGCGAAGGCTTCCGCAGGCCCTGGCATAGCCGAATACGACAGCCTTGCCGCAGCCGTTGCCGCCAATCCCAATGGGTCGGTGCGGATCAACTACGACGAACAGGCATTGCCAGCCGACTTTGCGGGCGTGCTGCTAGAATACACCAAGCAGTCACAGAACCTGAACATACAGCAGACCGGGCTTGGACCCTACAAGTCGATGCGGTTGCTGCGAGGTCAGTTCCCCAAGGAACATACTGGCTTCCAGATGAACGGTTTCGGCATCGAGATGCTGTCCCATGGCAGCGGGGTAAACGGCCCCACGACCGTGGAAAACGGCATGGCGATCAACGTGGCTAAGAAGGGCTTTGCCACCGGCAATGCAAAAAGCGGGGCGATCAATTGCCTTTACCTGTTCGGGCGTCAAGACGGCGACAAGGGCTTGCCGGTCAATGATCCAGGACGCAGCGACATTGGCGGTGTCATCGCAGGCCTGACGATTGTCGAGGACGCGGGCTGGTGTGGGGTATGGGAAAGCACCACCACGCAGATCAACGGACCTGTCGCCAAGAATGGCTATGCCGCACATGAGCAGATGCGGCAGTTGCAGCTTGCTTTCGGCGTCATCTACAGCGCGGTGGATCGCGGCGACCGGGCTTATGGCTTCTCGGTGGTCGCCAATAAGGGCAACGACTTGACCGCCGCGTTCTACGCAGGCAAGGCCAGCACGGCTTCGTGGGACGCGGTTCTGATGGGGCAGGATGTCGTCAAGATCGACGGCAACGGCAATTACAGGTCGTTGCATCACGCATGGCCGGACGGGGCGCTGAACCTAGAACGTGATAAGGTTCTGGCGAACGGGAACGCCACGCTCCTCCATCGTGGGACGGGTGCCCTGCGCATCCTTGCGCAAGAGGGTGGAACCATCGGCTTCGGCACGGGCGGAGCAATCCGCGTGCGGCTGGATACCGATGGCGCACTGATCCCTGCGACCGCAAAAGGGAACGGACTTGGACGCCCTGCTGCCCGCTTTAGCGGGGGCTACTTCGGGGCGCTCGATGCTGACGGTGCCGTCATCTTCGGTAGCCTGCCCGTTTACGCCGACAATGCAGCAGCCTTGGCCGGTGGCCTGACCTCTGGCCGCCTTTATCAAACTCCTTCCAAGCAAGTGATGATTGTCTGATGCACGAATACACCTTGATCCTCGACGACCAAGACCTCGCCGCGATCAGCGCGGCTCTGGGCAAGATGCCCATCGAGTTGGTGGTTCTTACCTTCAACAAGATCGACCAGCAGGTGAAGGACTAGCAGAAGCCAGCGGAGCCTGCCGTAGAATGACGGCCCGCCACGACCTGCTTGCCATCCCGAGGCTGCATGTTTGATCATCGCCCAGCGCCGCTGCCCCCGCACACCTGGACATCCCGGCTGGTCAAGGACGTGCTCCTAGAAACCATGACATGGGCGCATTTCACCGCCGGTCAGGTTGGCCCCAGAGGCTTCGCGCGTGTCGCGCAGCTTCAGTGGTCTCCCACGCTCGAAGATCATCTTAAGGAGGGCTGGGGACTGCCCGAGAAGACCGATGAGACCGAGGTCGAGGATCGGGCTATCCCGACCTTCAGCCAGGCGCAGATCAAGCTTCACAGCCAGGCGATGCTGTGGCAGGCCCGATACCTCTACCCGGACAATGTCGGCTCATCACGCATGTTGGCGCTATGGCTGCGCACTAAGGTTCGGCGCGGTGCTTTCGATCGAGCAGTAGAGAAAATGGGCGTAAGCCGTGGCCACGCCTATCGATTGCGGGACCGCGCATTAGGCCTGATCGCCGCAGGCCTGACGGCAGATCGCGTGTCGGTCCCGGCGCCTGTTAGCCTATAGCTTCCACCGAGCGTATGATCTTCACGGCTAAGCGCATTTTAGCGCACGCGAAAGCCTGAACGTGACCTCAGGAGAAAGTCACTTGTCCAGGCTTGCGCATAGCGATGCCTTGAAGTTCAAGAGCGCTGAAGCCGGCACAATTGTGAACCCGCAAGGTGGCTCCCGTTGTCAGACGCATCGCAACACCTTGCAGTTCGAGAGCAGAATAGCGCGCGCCGTCGACTTCTAGGCTACCGCCCCTCATAGCAATTCCTTGCAGCTCAAGTGCTGATAAATGGTTGATCATTTTGAGTAATCCTTGAACGGCTACAGCGCCTTAAAAAATTCGTGCGGTTGTTGTGCGCGGCTTGGTCTCACCTGCATGCGCTGTTTGTGCGGCTTCAATCAGAAGGTTCAATTCAGCTATTTGACGTCCGGCATCCTCGGCGGTCACCTCTTCGCGCCAGAACTTCCGCAGGATGTCGCGGCGGCGCTCCTTCAGGATGTCGCGTAGGTTCTTTGAGATGTTCTCGTAATCAGGTTCGTCGCTCATGTCTCATCCTCCGGAGATGAGGGAGCGTTGCAACCTAAGCGGCGCGAGTCAAGCGGCGGCCATGAACAACAAAGGTCAGATCAAAACTCAGCCGAGGGTGCGTGTCAGCCAGCTTTTCCCATCCGGCTCGCCAACCTCAAGGCTCAGATAGTAGACAGCCTCTTCTCCCGGCTTAGCTGTCAGATCAACACGAAACATTCGGCTTCTAACTTGGCAGAATTGCCTGTGCGCCTGGTCAAGCTCGAGGACAAGAATGTCGCCAACTTGCGGAACGAGCTCGCTCTCAAACTCTTGCAGGGGTTCCCTACTGCCGCCTTCAATAACTCGGATGTACATAGTATTTCTTTCCTCGGCCCGTGGTTACGCGAACGGTAGGCTTACTGCTCCAAAACAGCCATGAGAATGGCAAAGCCGAGCATGAACAGCCCGGAGATGATGACTACTACCAGCGCTGCGTCTCGGTCTTCACCCTTCGGAATTACGACTGGTCCGCCGCATTTAGGGCAAGCGCGGGACACGTTCTTCAGAGCGCGCTTTGATCGCCAGCCGCAGGACGTGCAGACGCAAGCAAAGGTCGGACGGCCGCTCATGTGGACCTTCTAGCCTCAATAATCTGGCGGATGAACTCGGGCCGGGACGGCTCGGGGTCGAGCTTTGCCCGCTCTGCGTCGAGCCATGACAGCAGGTCCGGTGCGAGACGAAGATTGATCGACGTTGAGTTGATCGGCGGTCGACCAACCCTCTTCTTTTCTTTTTCAGGCACCAGAAACTCCTTGACGGCTGCCCGTTTACGGTGCCAGAAATAAAACGGGCGGACAAGGTGGTACCCACACCAAGCCGCCCTAACCACAACCCGATCTCAGGAGGATCGAGAATGGCTGAGAATTGCCATAACACCCCCGGCATGCCTGGGGAAAGAGCATCTGCGTCCGGCAACATGAACCGCCGCGGCATCCTGGCTGCCCTGCCTATGGCTGGCGCGGCGCTGGTCTTACCGGCCCCGGCGGATGCAGCGCCTGGCGGCGACACGCCGATGATTGCAGCCTATCGGGAATGGCGCGCCGCCTATGACCGCATCGGAGAGACCCAGGGGGACAACGCGTACGAAGAAGCCTGCAACCGCTTGGACCCGATCGAAGAGCGCATGGCGACATTGCCTTTCTGGAACGCCATGGACGTCTTGGCCTTCCTGGCCGCAACAACACGCTGGGGTGACCTAGACCGGAGCTGGCGCTATGACATGCCCGCGCAAGGGTTGGCGTTGGTCGAGGCGGCGCTGGGGCCTGAACTGCTCAAGACCTGAGCGACGGGGGGATGGGGAGGCTGATGCCTCCCCATGGGCTTAGAACGGCCTCTGTCGGTCGTCCAGCCTTAACCCTCGCTGATATCGCCCGTGTCTTCCTGGATTTGTTTAATCAGCTCCGCGGGAGCTTTGATCCTACATGCCTCCACAAGACGTATGCCTCTGGGGGCTAAGTGAAATGAGAAGGTCGGAAGTCGTCCGGGTGAGTATTGAATAGGGCGCTTCTTCCATTGAGCCATCTCCTCAACGGGCAGGGTAATCGCTCCAATAATGTTTCCAATGATGGCCATGGGATCGGACCTTGGGTGCATTGCTAGTTTCTTCAAGGCGTCATTAGTTCGCCTTTGATCGCCCATTTCTATTAATCCAAGGCTCAATAAGTTTTCGACTGAAACGACATGGCGTCCTTCTGATAAGAGCGGACCGATCTTTTGATCGACAAAATCTATACTAGGCCTCAAAACCGCTTCGCTCCTTTCCTGCAGGATCTTTAATGCTTCTTGCAGGACTGGGTCATCCATCTTCCGATTGATGGGCACTGTCTTGGTGAGCCTACGCCCCCTGGCCTCGGCCGCACTCTTGATTTCACTAGAAACAACGTACGCGTTCAGGAGCAGTGCATCTTCTTCGGTCATACTTCTCAGTGTCGCGACCAGGTTCTTGTCTGCTGTTCGCTCGTTCTTGGGGTTCATTGCGTCAGTAAGGAGGCCTGCCCAAAGCTCTGCCAACTCCTCCTCATCAACGTCCGAAATACCTGCGATGACTTCAGTAACCTCGCGCATAGGGAGAGGCTTCAGCTCATCCGTCGAGATACCTTCCTCGCGCAACTGCTGCACAACCTTGTGCGCAATACGTACTCGACATTTGTGGCGGTAGGCCTTCAAGCGGTCGCCCAATAAACCGAAGGTATCCGCCAGGATGCCACCCGCTTCATCAGCTGCACCGCCCAGCGCACGGGTCAACACCTCAGCAACGGCCTTGTCGATTTCGCCACCAGGCAGCCTTGTCTCAACTTTGATAAGGCCTTCTGACATATTTTCTCCTGCTTAAAAGGTCAGTTCAGCGCTGGCCCATTCTGTCCATAGGTGCCATGCTTTCCGCAAGCTCCAGCCGTCGTCTTGGCGGCAGGTGGTCAGTCGGACGGTGCACCGCGAAACAACCCCGACAGCACGCGGCCTTCGCTCCTCGAGGACGCGGCGCGCGGAGCCCCGGCCGCAAGTCCGGGGCTCGACCACGTGAGCCGGCCAGTTCTTGGTGCGACCGTATGCCTGGATGCCAAGGCATGAAAAAGCCCCGCCGGAGCGGGGCCTGTGCCAGTGGCGATCCGACTTCAAATCTCAAGAAGTAGATCAACAAAAGTCCGCTTTCGGGTGGTCTGCTGCCGTATCTGTTTGGCGGCTTCTTCTGAGTCAATCTTATGATCCCGAAACTGCTTGTAGACGTCGCGCGACACGGCCCGCACATTTGCGAGATCCAAGTCATCTCGGGACGCTCCCCGCTTGGGCCTCTTACAAACATTCGAGTGAAAGTGCATCGTAACTCCTCCTCACAATGATTCGTTGATCATCTCTATGATCGAGTTGCAGTTTCCGATGATCGCCCGGCTTCGGTTGCCGTAGAAGGCGAACGGCTGTTGGGCGTCTATCGATAAGAATCCTACCATCCTTTTCTCGCCGTTGCGCGATGTTTCGAGTGGTATGATTAAAAAAGACCTATAGCTTGGCGATGACTCGGTAGGGCTGCGCTGAAAGTGCTTCTGCATTCGGCTCATGTCATGCACCACCTTAGGACCAGTCCCTTCTTGGCAGGCTAGATGCCCCAAAACAGTATCGATTGGGGCGTTCAGCAGGCCAACGCGCCGACCGTTGCCTACGTTCCGATGTCTGATCTGCATCCGAGTTTTTGATGATCCGCAATATGTGCAGACGCTGACAGAAACCGTGTGTGGGGGAAGCTTGGCAAGTACTGAGACATACTGCTGAATCAGCCCTAGGCCCGAGCAGATGGCGGTATCCTTATCTCGCTGGTTCGCCGGTGCCCGCATCATAGCAATAATCTCGCCTGACCGAATGGCAATCTCACCGGGGCGCGGATTGTTCTTAGACCTCTGACGCCGCAGGTTCTCGAGCAACGACAGGATAAGATGGCCAGAGAGAAGCGCTAGGCTGCCATAGACCGCATACTCAAAAAGGTCTTTAGGGGCGTCCGGATTGCGCTTTGTGGTGTAGTACGCAACTAGCGGCCCGCAGGCCGCCAAGCTGATTCTGAGAGCCTCACTAAGGACTGCCAGCGGCCTAAAGGATCGAGGGATCCTGTTGTGCCAAATCGCCAGAACTTTCTCATAGAAAGCATCTGGGTGATCAACCCAACTGGAGACAGAGCCACCTTCTGTTACCCCGCTTGTTACCCCACTGGCTGAACGAGACGCAGAACGAGCCACAAGCAATCTTATCTTGCTGAAAGATATTTATAATTTGGCTCCGGCGGTAGGGATCGAACCTACGACCAATTGATTAACAGTCAACTGCTCTACCGCTGAGCTACGCCGGAACACGGGGGCCGTATAGCAATGGTGTTCGGGGTCGTCCAGAGGGAGGATGACGATTTTTTCACAAAGGCATGAATCTTGTGCCCGGACCAAGTGGATCAAGCACAGCCACGGCGCCGAGATCGGCCAGGGCCAGAAGATGCGCCAGGACGTTGCGCGTGGCGGCGGGCATCAAGGCAGGGGCTACCTCATAGATGCGGGCTGCCAGTGTTGCGGCGTCGGCAGGGCCGTCGCGCAGGGCGGCCAGGATCTGGGCGCTGCGCTGGCGCCGGTGGGCGGCCAGGTCGGTCAGGCGGGCCAGCGGATCCTCGATGGGATCGCCGTGGGCAGGAAGCAGACAGCGCGGCCGCGATTGCGCCAGCCGGTCCAGGGACCGCAGGTAATCGCCCAGATCGCCGTCGGGGGGCGAGATGATGGTCGAGGACCAGCCCATCACCAGATCGCCGCAGAAGATCTGGTCGTCCCACAGCAGGCTCAGATGGCCGCCCGCATGGCCGGGGGTATGCAAGGCCACCAGTTGCCAGCCGTCGCCTTGGACCACATCCCCGTCGCGCAGGCGGATGTCCGGGGCAAAGGACAGGTCCAGCCCCTCGCCCCCGCCGACACCCTGGCTCGCCAGCCGTTGCATCATGGGCGACCGGCCCGACAGCGCATCGCCATAGGCCAGGATCGGCGCCCCCGTCATGTCGGACAGCCGGCGCGCCCCCCCGCTGTGATCCAGATGGGCATGCGTGACAAGGATGTGGCTGATCCGGCCCTGACCGGCCTGCACGATCGCGTCCAGGTGGCCGGGATCGTCGGGGCCGGGGTCGATCACCGCGACCTGGGCCTGGCCCAGCAGGAATGTCGTCGTGCCCGGCCCGGTCAGCGGCGAGGGGTTCGGGGCCAGGATGCGCAGGGGGTCTTTCGTCCGTCCGTCCATGCCATTAGCCTTAGCACGACGGACAGGGGTTTCCATGGCAAACCAGGCAGAGGGCGGCTGGCTGAAGGGATTTCTGCCGCGCGGGCTTTACGGGCGCGCGGCGCTGATCCTGTTCCTGCCGGTCGTCGTCGTCACGCTGGTGGTCAGCGTCATGTTCCTGCAGCGTCATTTCGAAGACGTGACCCGCCAGATGACCAGCAGCATGGCGCGCGAACTGGCCTTCGTCGTGGCGCGCATCGACCGCGCGGGGGGCCAGCGGGACGCCGGCCGCGAAATCGCCGTGCCGCTTGACGTGACCATCAGCGAGCCGATGGGCGACCGACAAGGCGACAGCCGCCGGTTCTATGACTTTTCGGGCCGCATCGTGATCGAGGTGCTGCGCGAGACCCTGCCCGCGATCCAGGCGATCGACCTTGCAAGCGACGAAAAGCGGGTGATCGTCACGCTTGACGGGCAGGCCGGACCCTATGCCCTGGCCTTCGACCGCCGCAGGGTCAGCGCGTCCAATCCCCATCAGTTGCTGGTGCTGATGGTGTTCACATCCTTCCTGATGACGGGGATTGCGACGATCTTCCTGCGCAATCAATTGCGTCCTATCCGGCGGTTGGCCGAAGCGGCCGAGGATTACGGCAAGGGCCGGATCGTGCCCTATCGTCCATCCGGCGCGTCCGAGGTGCGCAGCGCGGGCACGGCCTTCCTGGACATGCGCAACCGGCTGGAACGCCAGAACGAGCAGCGCAAGTTGATGCTGTCGGGCATCAGTCACGACCTGCGCACGCCGTTGACGCGACTGCGGCTGGGGCTGTCGATGATGTCGCCCGACATGCCGCCCGACGACGAGGATCTGCGCGCGATGGAAACCGACATCGCCGAGATGAACCGCATGGTCGATGCCTTTCTGGATTACGCGCGGGACGAGGCCCAGGACAGCCCGCCCCAGCCCGTCCCTGTGGCCGAATTCCTGGAAGCCATGCTTGCCGATGCGCAGCGCGCGGGTCAGAAGGTCACGTTGCGCGGTCTGGACGGCGACGCCGCCGGGCGCGCGACCTTCCGCCCCGACATGCTGCGCCGCGCCCTGGAAAACCTGATCGGCAATGCCGCGCGCTATGGAACGCGCGCGGAACTGGACGCCACGCTTGGCCCGCGCAGCCTGCGCATCGGGGTCGAGGACGACGGCCCCGGCATCCCCGACGACAGCCTGGACATGGCGCTCCGTCCCTTCACCCGGCTGGACCCTGCGCGGGGACGAAACAGCGGTGGCGGCGCGGGCCTGGGCCTTGCCATCGCCGCCGATGTGGCGCGCGCGCATGGCGGACAGTTGCGGCTGGGACGGGGACAGCGCCTGGGGGGGCTGCGGGCCGAAATCGTGATCCCGCGATAGGTGGTGGTGCAGGTGCGGACAGCGGAAATATGCGGTATTCTTTGCATCATATTGAACGTGGCATGACGCACCCCTAGATTGTCAGCACGCAGGGGCCGTGTGTCGCCATGACGGGGCCACGGCTTCGGGCAGAAAGGAACGCCTAATGAACGAATTTGCATCTTCGACCTATCCGGTGCTGCCGCTGCGCGACATCGTGGTCTTTCCGCACATGATCGTTCCGTTGTTCGTGGGCCGCGAGAAATCGGTCCGCGCCCTGGAAGCCGTGATGGAATCGGACAGCCCCATCCTGCTGGCCGCGCAGAAAGACGCCTCGGTCGATGAACCGGCGGAAGACGGGATCTTCCGCGCCGGCGTGCTGGCCAATGTCCTGCAACTGCTGAAGCTGCCTGACGGCACCGTCAAGGTGCTGGTCGAGGGGCGCGAGCGTGTGCAGATCACCGACTTCGTCCCGAACGACGACCATTTCGAAGCCACCGCTATCATCCTGGCCGAAACGCCGGGCGACGCCGCGACCGTGACCGCCCTTGTCCGCACCGTGGCCGAGGAGTTCGAGCGTTACGTCAAGGTCCGCAAGAACATCCCCGAGGAAGTCGTGACTGCCGTGGCCGAGGCGAGGGAGCCCGGCAAGCTGGCCGACCTGGTCGCGGGCCATATGGGCATCGCGCTGGACAAGAAGCAGGACCTGCTGGACACGCTGGACGTGGCCGAGCGGCTGGAGAAGGTCTATTCCCTGATGCAGGGCGAGATGTCGGTCCTGCAGGTCGAGAAGAAGATCAAGTCGCGCGTCAAGACCCAGATGGAGAAGACGCAGCGCGAATATTACCTGAATGAGCAGATGAAGGCCATTCAGAAGGAACTGGGCGACGGCGAGGACGGCCAGAACGAGATCGCCGAGCTTGAGGAGCGCATCAAGAAGACCAAGTTCAGCAAGGAGGCCCGCGACAAGGCCGAGGCTGAGCTGAAGAAGCTGAAGTCGATGTCCCCGATGTCGGCCGAGGCGACGGTCAGCCGCAACTACCTCGATTGGCTGCTGGCGCTGCCCTGGGGCGTGAAGTCGCGCACCCGCAAGGATCTGGTTGCGGCCGAAAAGGTGCTGGACGCCGACCACTATGGCCTGGAAAAGGTCAAGGAACGGATCGTCGAATACCTGGCCGTGCAGACCCGCAGCCAGAAGCTGAAAGGTCCGATCCTGTGCCTCGTCGGCCCTCCGGGCGTTGGCAAGACCTCGCTGGGCCGTTCGGTCGCCAAGGCGACGGGACGCGAATTCATCCGCATCTCGCTGGGCGGCGTGCGTGACGAATCGGAAATCCGCGGCCACCGCCGGACCTATATCGGGTCGATGCCGGGCAAGATCATCCAGGCCCTGAAAAAGGCCAAGACGACCAATCCGCTTATCCTGCTGGATGAGATCGACAAGATGGGTCAGGACTTCCGCGGCGACCCGGCAAGCGCGATGCTGGAGGTGCTGGATCCCGAACAGAACGCGACCTTCGTGGACCACTACCTCGAGGTGGAATACGACCTGTCGAACGTGATGTTCGTGACCACGGCCAACAGCTACAACATGCCAGGGCCGCTGCTGGACCGGATGGAGATCATCAGCCTGTCCGGCTATACCGAGGACGAAAAGCGCGAGATCGCGCGCCAGCACCTGCTGCCCAAGCAGATCGCGGCGAACGGGTTGCGCAAGAACGAGTTCGAGGTGACAGACGAGGCGCTGACCCATGTGATCCGCTACTACACGCGGGAAGCCGGGGTCCGTTCGCTGGAACGCGAGATCGCCAAGCTGGCCCGCAAGGCCGTGACCGAGATCCTCAAGGGTCAGGTCAAGTCCGTGACGGTCGATGCCGCCAAGGCCGAGGAATACCTGGGCGTGCGCCGCCACCGTTACGGCCTGGCCGAGAAAGAGGATCAGGTCGGCGTGGTGACGGGCCTGGCCTGGACCTCGGTCGGCGGTGACCTGCTGCAGATCGAGGCGCTGAAGCTGCCGGGCAAGGGCCGGATGAAGACGACCGGGAAACTGGGCGACGTGATGAAGGAATCCATCGACGCGGCCTCCAGCTATGTCCGGTCGATCGCGCCGCAGATCGGGGTCAAGCCGCCGAAATTCGATGCGCTGGACATCCACGTCCACGTCCCGGACGGCGCCACGCCCAAGGACGGTCCTTCGGCCGGTCTGGCGATGGTGACCTCCATCGTCTCGGTCCTGACGCAGATTCCGGTCCGCAAGGACATCGCCATGACGGGCGAGGTGTCCTTGCGCGGCAATGCGATGGCCATTGGCGGGCTGAAGGAAAAATTGCTGGCGGCGCTGCGGGGCGGCATCAAGACCGTGCTGATCCCGGCCGACAACGAAAAGGACCTGGCCGACATCCCGGCCAACGTCAAGGAAGGCCTGACCATCATCCCGGTCAACCACGTCCGCGAAGTCCTGAAGCACGCCCTGGTGCGGATGCCCGAGCCGGTCGAATGGGACGAGGCGGCCGAGGAAGCAGCGGAAGCGGCACGCATCGCCGCGACGCGCGATGATCGGTCGACGGGCACCGTCGCCCACTGAACAAGGAAAGGGCCGGGTCGCACCGGCCCTTTTTCATTGGGCTGCATGCCCCTGTGCCGTCTTGCACGTTGCCAATGGCTGCCGACCCGCTAAGCTGGGGCCATGACACGCATCCTTGCCCTTGTAGCCCTTGCCCTGATCGCCCAGCCTGCCTGGGCCACCGATCCGCTGGCCGGAACCTGGCGCACCCAGCCTGGCAAGAACGGCGGCTTCGGCCATGTCGAGATCGTGCCCTGCGGCGGTGCCTTGTGCGGCACCGTTGTCGAGACCTTCGATGCCAGCGGCCAGCCCGTCGCAGCAAATGACCTTGGCGCCGTGATCCTTGACGGGGTCGCCCCGACGGGCGGCGGCGGCTATGGCAAGGGCCGGATCATCAACCCCGAAACCGGACGCGGCTATACCGCCCGGCTGGTCCTGCGCGGGGACGCGCTGGACATCGGCGGATGCGTGATGATGATCTGCCGCAATGCCGGGACATGGCAGCGGGTCAGGTGATGGGCAGCCCGCGCTGACTTCGTGGCCGGAACTGTCACCGCCGGTGCCCGCGCCTAGGCTGGCCCATGCCCTTTTCACTACAATGCACGCAACGCGGCACGAAACCCGAGGGGGGTGTTCGGGTTATCCTTCTGACCCGCCATGGGTCTGAACAATCGCACCGCCACCGATGACAGCGAGGAACAATGGATCAGCCCTATTGCGGACCCGGTGTTGCCCCTGACGGTTTGTGGACCGCCTGGAACACCGATCCGCCGTTGCTGATCGGGCTTGCGGTGCTGGCTTGGGCGATGTGGCGGCGCGGTGCGGGCAGGGCAGGGGGCATTGCGATTATCGCGCTTGCGGTCGCCTTCGTGTCGCCGCTTTGCGCGTTGACGGTCTCGCTGTTTTCGGCCCGCGCGGCGCATCACCTGATCCTGGCCGGCGTGGCTGCCCCTGCGTTGGCATTGGCTTGGCCCGTGGCCCGGCGCCTTCCGGCGCAGGTCGGTGCGGCGGGAATGGCCGCCGCCATGGCGGCGTGGCACCTGCCGTCCGTTTACGATGCGATCTGGCGGTCGGACGCGATCTATTGGGCCATGCAGGCGGCCCTGCTGCTGCCCGCCTGGGCCTTCTGGTCCGTCGTGCTGACGGACAGGGAAACACGATCCTTGGGAACCCAGGCGCTGGGCCACAGCTTCCTGACCCTTGGCCTGGCCGGGGTCATGGGCTTCCTGGGCGCGATCCTGACCTTTGCGCCGGGGGTGCTGTATCTTCAGCATGTGGACGGCGCTGCCCTGTGGGGGTTCAGCGCGATCGACGATCAGCGCCTGGCCGGCCTGATCCTGTGGGTGCCGGGCTTCCTGCCGATGGCGGCCCTGGCGGCCTGGATGTTGCGGCGAAGCTGGCGGCAGGGCTTTGCCGCATGATCGCGGCGCTGAAAGCGGTTCATATCGCGGCGATGCTGTGCTGGTGCGCGGGGCTGGTTGCCCTGCCGCTGCTGCTGATCACCTATGGGCACGCCCAGCGGCAGGTCCGCTATACCGAATTTCGGATGCTGACCCATTACGGCTATGTCGGTTTCGCGACGCCGGCCGCCGTGATCGCGGTCGTTGCCGGAACCGCGCTGATCTTCGCGGCCGAGGTGTTCGACCTGTGGCTGATCGCCAAGCTGGCCTTTGTCAGCGTGATGGCGATGGCCCATGCCTGGATCGGCCATCTGATCGAACAATCGGGCCTTCAGCGCCATGGCCAAGGCGACGATCCGACGCGCGGTTACCGGATGCCCTATCCGGGCATCGCGCTTGCCGTGATCCTGCCCGCGATCGCCGCGATCCTGTGGCTGGTGCTGGCCAAGCCGGACCTTGCCTGGATCGCCGAGATGCTGCCGTTCATCCAGGAACCGCGGGGTCAGGTGCCATGATCCCGCTGCGTCCCGATCTGATAGTCGAAGACCAGCTTGCCGCCGTGCCAGCCGGTGATCGTGGTCATCAGCAGCCCCAGGGCCGAGATCAGGATACCCACCGGCAGCACGGCTTCTTGCGGGTCGGGCAGGCGATAGCCCCAGTTCACGCCCAGAACCGACAGCAGCGTGCAGGCCAGGATGAAATGCGTCCAGCTTGGCGCGCGAATGCGGATGCCCGGCACGATCAGCAATTCGACCGTGCCGCTGATCCCCGCGACGACGCCCATGATGAAACCGATGCCCGCCGTCCAGACCGCCGCGCGCGGCCAGAATTCATCGCCCGTCCACCAGAACATCGCATCGGCCCCGAAGGTCAGGAAGGCCAGGGCGACAGGATAGGTGATCAGCATCGCGTGCAGCGGATGGCCCGCGATCGCGAACTTGGATTCGGTGTCGTTGAAGGCGGCGTGTTCCTCGATCGGGTCGGAAAGCCTGCGGCGCTGTCGCCAGGTTCGCTTCTGTCGCATCGGCACTGTCCTTTCGGTTCGCGCAAGGGGAAGGCCTGGCCCGCGCTTGCGGTTCCCCTTCTGGCCGCCTGCGAGGGCGATGTCAGCACCCTTGCCCCTGCCGGACCGGCGGCGGCGCAGATCGCCACCCTGTGGTGGGCCATGCTGATCGGATCCGGGCTGATCACGGCCCTGGTGCTGACGCTGGCGGGTCTTGCCATCTGGCGCGGCCCGCGGCCTTCGGACGAACGGCGCTGGATCATCTGGTGGGGGTTGGGCTTCAGCATGTCGGTGCTGGCCGTGCTTCTGGCCTTCGCGCTTTGGACGGGCGAACGGATGATCGCGCGCGACGACGGTGCCCTGCAGGTCCAGGCCGAGGCGCAGCAATGGGGCTGGCGCTTTACCCAACCCGGCCCAGGCGGCCCCGTGGTGACCGAGGGCGTGCTGTATGTCCCCGCAGGCCAGCCCTTCGACATCGTGCTGACCAGCCGCGACGTGATCCATTCCTTCTGGGTGCCCCAGCTTGGCGGCAAGATGGACGCCATCCCCGGCCATCGCAACGTCCACCGCCTGATGGCCGACGCGCCCGGCACGCACGAGGGCCTGTGCGCCGAGTTCTGCGGCATCGGCCATGCCGCCATGCGCTTCGAGGTGGTGGTCTATGACCCCGCCGACCCGCCGCCCTTCGTTTCCGCCGAAAGCCTTCCATGACCGAGAAGATGCACCCCTTCGCGCCGAACCCGCCTCGGAAGGCCCTGCTGCTACACCGGCAGATGCAGCGGGTCTGGTCCGACCTGCCGGGCTGGCGGGGGACCGTCTGTTCGGTCAACCACAGCACCATCGGGCTGCGGTTCATGGCGACGTCCTTTTTGTTCTTCGCCATCGGCGGCGTGCTGGCGATGCTGATCCGGGCGCAGCTTGCGACGCGCGACGGGGCCTTCCTGGATACGCAGCTGTATAACCAGATCTTCACGATGCACGGCAGCATCATGATGTTCCTGTTCGCCATTCCCATGCTGGAAGGGCTGTCCATGTGGCTTCTGCCCAAGATCCTGGGCTCGCGCGACATGGCGTTTCCGCGGCTGGGGGCGCTTGGCTATTGGTGCTATCTGTTCGGGGGGCTGATCATCCTGTCCTCGCTGCTGTTCGGCGTGGCCCCGGACGGCGGCTGGTTCATGTATGTGCCCCTGTCGGGCAAGACCTATACCCCTGGCATCAACGCCGATGTCTGGCTGCTGGGCGTGACCTTTGTCGAGATTTCCGCCGTCGCGGCGGCGGTCGAGATCATCGTGACCATCCTGCGCCTGCGCGCGGCGGGCATGGCGCTGACGCGGATGCCGCTGATGGGCTGGTACATGCTGGGCACCGCCGCGATGATGCTGGTGGGCTTTCCGCCGCTGATCCTGGGATCCATCCTGCTGGAACTGGAACGCGCCTTCGACTGGCCCTTCTTCGACATCCTGCGCGGGGGCGACCCGCTGCTGTGGCAGCACCTGTTCTGGCTGTTCGGCCACCCCGAGGTCTATATCATCTTCCTGCCCGCCGCGGGCGTTCTGTCCACGATCATCCCCGTATTCGCGCGCACGCGGATCCTGGGCTATGGCGCGATCGTCGCGGCGATCGTGGGGCTGGTGTTCCTGTCCTTCGGGCTTTGGGTGCATCACATGTTCACGGTGGGCATCCCGCATATGGCGCTGGCCTTCTTTTCCGCCGCGTCGGCCCTGGTGGCGGTGCCGACCTCGGTCCAGATTTTCGCATGGATCGGGACCATGTGGGCGGGGCGGGTGGAACTGCGCCTGCCGATGCTGCATGTCATCGGCTTCTTCGTGACCTTCGTGATGGGCGGGCTGACCGGCGTGATGGTCGCCATGGTGCCCTTCAACTGGCAGGCCCATGACACGCATTTCGTGGTCGCGCATCTGCACTATGTCCTGGTGGGCGGCTTCGTCTTCCCGATGATGGCCGGGATCACCTATTGGATGCCGATGATCAGCGGCCGTTTCCGCGTCCGCGCCTTGGGCGAGGCCGCCTTCTGGCTGATCTTCCTGGGCTTTCACGGCACCTTCTTCGTGATGCACCTGACCGGGCTTCTTGGGATGCCGCGCCGGATCGACCGCTATCCTGACAATCCCGAATGGGAATGGCTGAACCTGGTATCGTCCATCGGGGGGATGGTCATGTCGGTGGGATTTGCGCTGTTCGTGCTGGACATCGCGATGCAGTGGCTGTTCGGGCGGCGCAGCCACCGCAACCCGTGGAAGGCGAACACGCTGGACTGGGCCATGGCGCTGCCCGCGCCGCCCTACAACTTTTCCTCGCTGCCCAGTCCGGGGCGCGACGATGCCACCGCGATCCTGCCCCTGGCGCGGGGCGAGGGGCTGCTGCCCGGCGCCCCACGCCCCCGGCGCGAGGTTCTGGTGACGGATGCCGGCACCGGGCGACCCGACCATGTGGCGGTGGTGCCGGGCAATACCGCCCTGCCGATCTGGACCGCCGCCGCGCTTGGCAGCTTCTTCCTGCTGATGCTGGCGGGGCTTTATGTCGTGACGCCCCTGGCCATCGCCGCGATCCTGTGGGCGGGGTGGCGATGGGGCGGCTTCATGGGCAGCAGGGCCGATGCGCCTGACATCCCCGTCGCGCCGGGGCTGTCGCTGCCCGAACACTGGCAAGTCCGCCAGACCCTTGCCTACAGCGGGACGGTCACGCTGCTGGTCGCGGACGGCACGCTTTATGCGTCCCTGTTGTTCGGGGTGGCGTTCCTGACGGTCATCGCCCCGAACTGGCCCGCCCCCGACAGCGGCCTGGGTCTGGGCGCGCTGCTGACCGCAGGGGCGGCGTTGCTGGCCATGGTCCTGGCCACCCTTGCCGCGCGGCTGGCCGAAACGTGGCGGGCCACCCCTTCGGGCATGGGCGCGGCTTTGGCGGGCGTTCTGGCCGCCGGGCTGGCGCTTGTGCTGCTGGGGGGGCTGGCGATGCTGCTGGACGATCCCCGCCGCCATGCCCGCGATGCCCTGCGCGCGGTGTTGCTGGGCTATTCCGTCTTCCACGCGGTCGTGGCGCTGATGCTGGGGCTGCGCAGCCTGTGCGACGCCCGTCAGGGACGAACCAGCCACCAGCGTCGGGGCGCCGCGCCCGTCTGGCAGTTGTTCCAGGCCTTCTGGCTGGCGACATCCGCCCTGTCCTTCGGCGTCGTTGCCCTGCAGGAGATCGGCTGATGCTCTGGGTCGCACGGATGCTGGCCGGCCCGATGCTGTGGGGAGGGCTGTTTTCCGCCGTCTATGGTCTGCACGGCCTGGGTTGCGCCCTGGGCTGGCCCGACCGTCCGACGCCCTTTGGTCCGCTGCATCCGGGCGGGATGATCCTGCTGTGGCTGGTGGGGCTGGGCCTGCATGGCCTGCTGATCGCACTGAACCGGGCAGGGTGCAGCGACAGGCAAAACCTGCTGGTCCGGTCGGGCAACTGGATCGGCGCCGTCGCCAGTGCCGTGACGCTGCTTCCCGTGATCGTCACCTCAAGCTGCGGCTGAGGCGGTTTCAGGGAACGGCGACCGGCGGCAGCCCCCGGTCGTCCTTCAACGTCTTCAGCACGATTTCCGACCGCACCTGGGACACTTGGGGATGGGGCAGCAGGTGACGGTGGACGAAGTCCGCAAAGGCGTCCAGGTCGCGCACCCGCACGTCCAGCACATAATCCGCATCCCCCGACACCGAAAAAGCCGACCGGATCTGGGGGTGGCTTTCCACGAAGCGGGCGAAGTCGTCATCCTTGCCCTGTCCGTGGCTGGCCAGGTTCACGCGGATGATGGCGCGCAGCCCATAGCCCAGCCGGGCCGCGCTGAGCCGCGCCGCATATCCCTCGATCACGCCGGCCTGTTCCAGCGCCGCCCGCCTGCGCGAACATTGCGACGGGGACAGATTCACGACTTCGGCCAGGGCGGCATTGGTCATGGACCCGTCCCGCTGCAAGGCGGCAAGGATTGCAATGTCGAAGCTGTCCAGGCTTGCAGCCTGCATCATTTGCCGGTTTCCTGCACGATCCGTGCAAATCTTGGCGGAAGTTGGGGTGTTTCGCAAGCATCGTGCAAGTCCCTTGTGACATTCTTGTTGCACGCGCAACGAACAGGAGGATGCCATGGGACCGTTCCCGCACAACGCCCCCTTGGCCACGATCAGCGACATCAATCCCGCCGGGACCGATGGCTTCGAATTCGTCGAATTCGCCCATCCCGACCCGCAGGTGCTTGACCGAATCTTCCGCCAGATGGGTTTCGTCCCGGTCGCAAGGCACAAGACCCGCGACATCACGCTGTATCGCCAGGGCGACATCAACTATCTGCTGAATGCCGATCCCGACAGCCATGCGGCTGGCTTCGTTGGGGAACACGGCCCCTGCGCCCCGGCGATGGCCTGGCGCGTGGTCGATGCCCAAGTGGCGTTGAAACGCGCGCTGGATCTGGGCGCGACCGAATATACCGGACCGGGCAAGTCGATCTCGGCCCCTGCCGTTTACGGCATCGGCGGATCGCTTCTGTATTTCATCGACAGATACGGCGCCGAAGGCAGCGCCTATCGGGCCGACTATGACTGGCTGGGCGAACCCGATCCCCGTCCCGAAGGTTTCGGCTTCTACTACCTCGATCACCTGACCCATAACGTGATCCGGGGCAACATGGACACCTGGTACAAGTTCTACCACGACACGTTCAATTTCCGCGAGATCAAGTATTTCGACATCAAGGGCAAGCAGACCGGCCTTGTCAGCCGGGCGCTGACCAGCCCCGACGGCAAGATCCGCATCCCCATCAACGAATCCACCGACGATCACAGCCAGATCGAGGAATACCTGCGCGAATACAAGGGCGAGGGGATCCAGCACATCGCCATCGCGTCCGAGGACATCTATGCCGGCACCGACCGGATCCGGGACGCGGGAATGGAGTTCATGCCCGGACCGCCCGACACCTATTACGAGATGTCGCACAAGCGGGTGAAGGGCCATCAGGAACCCATCGAGCGGATGAAGAAGCACGGCATCCTGATCGACGGCGAAGGCGTGGTCGGCGGGGGCGAGACGCGGGTTCTGCTGCAGATCTTCTCGAAAACCGTGATCGGGCCGATCTTCTTCGAATTCATCCAGCGCAAGGGCGACGACGGCTTTGGCGAGGGCAATTTCCGCGCCCTGTTCGAATCCATCGAGGAAGACCAGATCCGCCGTGGCGTCCTGAACGCCGCGCCTGCGGAGTAAGGCCAAGGCCCGTCCGCATCGCGCGGGCGGGTTTCTGGTGGATGCCCGATGGCCTGGACCGATTATTCCTCCGCCCCCGCGCCGGGCACCCCCGTCTGCGAGGCGGCGCAGGTGGGCGACGTGCTGTCCCTGTCCGTGACGACGGACCGGGGCGCCTTTCCTATGCTGATCCTGCGCGCGGGCGGCGATCTGCGCGCCTATGTCAATGCCTGCCCCCACCAGTATCTGCCGCTGGATTACCGCAGCGACCGGCTTGTCTCGGCCGACGGGACGATGCTGATGTGTTCGGCCCATGGCGCGCGCTTCGACATCCTGACGGGCGCGGCCGTGGCGGGCGCCGATTGCGGCCTGGACGCGGTGCCCGTCAGGATCGTGGACGGGATGGTGGTGATCGGGGGCTGAGGCGCTTCTTGCGGGGGCGTGTCGGGGGCTGTAAACCCGCGCCCAACGAAAGGAAACGTCATGTCGATCACCGAGGATCAGGCCCGAAAGGTCGCCCATCTGGCACGCATCGCCGTCGATGACGCCGCCTTGCCCGCGTTGGCGCGCGAACTGAACGGCATCCTGCATTTCATGGAACAGTTGAACGAAGTGGACGTCACCGGCGTCGAGCCGATGACCGGCGTCACCCCCATGCGCCTCAAGCGGCGCGAGGATGTCGTGACCACCGGCGACATGGCCGACCGCATCCTGTCCAACGCCCCCGACGCGCGCGAGGGGTTCTTTGCCGTCCCGAAGGTGGTGGAATGACCGATCTGAACACGCTGACCATCGCCGACGCGCGCGACGCACTGCGCAAAGGCGACACCACCGCCGTCGAACTGACCGAGGCCTGCCTTTCGGCCATCGACGCCGCGGGCGCGCTGAACGCCTTTGTCCATCACACGCCCGACATGGCCCGCGACATGGCCCAGGCGGCGGATGCCCGGATCAAGGCGGGCAATGCCGCCCCGCTGACCGGCATCCCCTTGGGCATCAAGGATGTCTTCTGCGTGAAGGGCGTGCCCAGCCAGGCCGCCAGCCGCATCCTGGAGGGATTTCGCCCGGAATATGAATCCACCGTCACCCAGAACCTGTGGAACGCGGGCGCGGTGATGCTGGGCAAGCTGAACCAGGACGAATTCGCGATGGGTTCGGCCAACGAATCCAGCTGCTATGGCCCCGCCGTGAACCCCTGGAAGGTCGATGACCGGCAGTTGACGCCGGGCGGATCGTCCGGCGGTTCGGCGGCGGCGGTGGCGGCTGATCTGTGCCTTGCGGCGACCGGAACGGACACCGGCGGGTCGATCCGCCAGCCTGCGGCCTTTACCGGCATCGTGGGGCTGAAGCCCACCTATGGCCGGGTCAGCCGCTGGGGCGTGATCGCCTATGCGTCGTCCTTGGACCAGGCCGGGCCGATGACCAAGACGGTGCGCGACGCGGCGATCATGCTGGGCGCGATGGCATCCGTCGATCCGCAGGATTCGACCAGCGCCGACCATCCCGTTCCCGATTATGAATCCCTGCTGACCGGCGACATCCGCGGCAAGCGCATCGGCATCCCGCGCGAATACCGCTTGGACGGGATGCCTGCCGAAATCGACGCCCTGTGGCACAAGGGCGCGGAAATGCTGCGCGACGCGGGTGCCGAGATCGTGGACATCAGCCTGCCGCATACGAAATACGCGCTGCCCGCCTATTACGTGATCGCCCCGGCCGAGGCGTCGTCGAACCTCGCCCGTTACGACGGGGTGCGCTATGGCCACCGCGCCAAGCTGGGCCAGGGCGACGGCATCACCGAGATGTATGAAAAGACCCGCGCCGAGGGCTTCGGCCTCGAGGTGCAGCGCCGCGTGATGATCGGCACCTATGTGCTGTCGGCGGGCTTCTATGACGCCTATTACAACCGCGCCCGCAAGGTCCGCGCGCTGATCAAGCGCGACTTCGACAATGTCTTCGCCGAAGGGATCGACGCCATCCTGGCGCCGACCACGCCGACGGCCGCCTTCGGGATCGGGGCGATGGACAGCAGCGACCCGGTGCAGATGTATCTGAACGATGTCTTCACGGTGACGCTGAACCTGGTCGGCCTGCCCGGCATCGCGGTGCCCGTGGGCCTGGACAAGAAGGGCCTGCCGCTGGGCCTGCAGATGTTCGGTAAGCCCTTCCAGGAAGACGAGCTTCTGAACCACGCGCTTGTTCTGGAACGCGCTGCCGGATTTGTGGCAAAGCCCGAACGCTGGTGGTAGGGTCGCCCCAGTGGCATATCCAGGAGGCATGATGCGCGGCTGTCTGATCCTTTCGGTGCTGGCGCTTGCCGGCTGTGGCGAACACCTGGGCTGGAACCCGAACTACAACTTCGGCCCGACCCGCTATGGCGAATACCGCGCCACGCGAGAGGCTGCCTTGGTGACGGCCACGGAATCGCCCAGGACCATCCCGGTCGCGCGGCCCTTCTATGCCCCCACCGGCGCGGACATCGCCGGCCAAAGCCCCGTGCCGATCCCGCCCACCATGGGCGTGGACAAGGTCCGCGTGGTCAGGCCCGCGGCCGTTCCCGCGTCCCGTTCCGGCGAACCTGTCGTGATCGTGCCCCCATCCATGCGCACGGGCGACCAGCCCCCGCTGTGAGCGAGGGCTTCCCCAGCCCCAACCACGGCGACAGGCGCGGTCAGCGTCCCGAACTGATCGTCCTGCACTATACCGGCATGGCCGACACGGCCGAGGCCCGCGCGCGCCTTTGCGACCCTAGGGCCGAGGTCAGCGCGCATTGGCTGGTCCACGAGGACGGTCGCACAGAAGCCCTTGTCCCCGAGGATCGCCGCGCCTGGCACGCGGGCGCCGGGTCCTGGCAGGGCCGGGACGACGTGAACTCGCGCAGCATCGGGATCGAGATAGCCAATCCCGGCGACCGTCCCTTTCCCCTGGCCCAGATGGATGCGGTCGTTGCCCTGCTGCGCGACATCATGGCCCGCTGGTCCATCGGCCCCGGGGCCGTGATCGCCCATTCCGACATGGCCCCCGGCCGCAAGATCGACCCCGGCCCCCGCTTCGACTGGCAGCGCCTGGCGCGGGAAGGCCTGGCGGTGCCAGGGGGGCAGGGACCGGACCTGCCGTTGGCCGACAGCCTGACCCGTATCGGCTATCCGCCGGTCGATCCCGGCCTGCGCCTGGCCGCGTTCCGCCTGCGGTTCCGTCCATGGGGGAAGGGGGCCGAATGCACTGCCGACCGCCGCTGTGCGGCCTTCGTGGCCGCCTTCCTGACCGCATCCGAGGATGGCGCCGGGGTCTGACATCCGCGTTCCGCAAGCCTTGATCGGCGGCCCAAAGATTTTTGCAGATCCCCCGAAATTTCCGCTTGCACCCCCCTGCGGCATTGCCTAAACACCGCTCCACGCCACCCGGACAGACGGGAAGCGAAACACAGTGGCCCGTTCGTCTATCGGTTAGGACGTCAGGTTTTCAACCTGAAAAGAGGGGTTCGACTCCCCTACGGGCTGCCACTACTTCCTTTGAATTTGCGACGACGTGCCTTGTCCCTTGGGACAGAGGGTTGGCTTATCAAAGCCTTGGTCCGGCCGGTCAACGCATGCGAAGCTGCTTGCCGCGGCTTGATTGCGCTCCAGCCTCGATGGGAATGGCGGCCGGTCGTATGGATGCGCAGCGCGACCACCAAAGGCGGACACAAGCGTGTCTGCGTCTCTACCCCGAGGCAGATGCGGCCCCCCTGTCTTTCGACAGAGGGGCCGGATCACCGTACATCTTCCGACTGGCAGCCTAGGCGACTGCGCCCTGCCGCGCGGCCTTGCGGCGGGCGACCCGTGCCCGGATCGCCTCGACATCGGTGACGGGGGTCGCCGCGAACAACTGCCGCGTATAGGGATGGGTCGGGTTGGCAAAGATCGCCTCGCGCGTGCCCTGTTCGACCGCCTCGCCCTTCGAGATCACCATCACATCGTCCGCGATATAGCGCACCACCGACAGGTCGTGGCTGACGAAGACATAGGTCAGGCCCATCTCGTCCTGGAGGTCGGCCAGCAGGTTCAGCACCTGCGCCTGCACCGACAGGTCCAGCGCCGAGACGGGTTCGTCCAGCACCAGCAGTGACGGGTTCAGCATCAAGGCCCGCGCGATCGCGATCCGCTGCCGCTGCCCGCCCGAGAACATGTGCGGATAGCGGTTGTAATGCTCGGGCATCAGCCCGACCTTCTGCAGCATCGCCCGCGCCCGGTCGCGGCGTTCGGCGGCGGGCACGTCGGTGTTGATGACCAGGGGCTCGGTCAGCACGTCGCCGATCTTCTGGCGCGGGTTCAGGCTGCCATAGGGGTTCTGGAACACCATCTGCACCTTGGATCGCAACTCGGGGCCAGGGCGGCGGGCGGAAATGTCCACGCGCTGCCCTTCGATCAGCAACTCTCCACCCGAGGCCGGGTCGATCAGCGCGATGATGCGGGCCAGCGTGGACTTGCCGGACCCGGATTCGCCGACGATGGCCAGCGTCTTGCCCTTTTGCACGCTGAAGTCGATGCCCTTGACCGCGCGGACATTCCTGGCGCGGCGCAGCATGTTGCCCGGAACGTGGTAATCGCGGACGATGGCGCGTCCCTCGACGACGGGGGTCATCGCACGGCCTCCTTATCGAAAAAGTCTGACACGGTGGGCAGGCGGTCGCCGGTCGCGTGTTCCGGCAGGGCCGCCAGCAGCGCGCGGGTATAGGGGCTTTGCGGGTTCTCGAACAGGTCAAGCACCTCGGCCTCTTCCATCTTGCGGCCCTTGTACTGGACCACCACGCGGTCGGCGGTCTCGGCCACCACCCCCATGTCATGGGTGATGAGGATCAGGCCCATGCCGTAATCCTCTTGCAAGGACATCAGCAGGTCCAGGATCTGCTTCTGGATGGTCACGTCCAGGGCGGTCGTGGGTTCGTCGGCGATCAGCAGCCGGGGGTTCGAGGCGATGGCGATGGCGATCATCACCCGCTGGCACTGCCCGCCCGACATCTGGTGGGGATAGGCCTTCAGCTTCTCCTCGGGTTCCGGGATGCCCACGGCGCGGAACAGTTCCAGCGCGCGGTTCCGCGCGGCCTTGCCCGACAGGCCCAGGTTAAGGCGCAGGACCTCCTCGATCTGGAAGCCCACGGTGAAGGACGGGTTCAGGGACGCCACAGGTTCCTGGAAGATCATCGTGATCTCGCGCCCGATCAACTTGCGCCGCTGGGCCGGGGTCATGGCCAGGATGTCCTGGCCGTCATAGGTCATCTGGTCGGCGGTGACGGTGGCGGTGTCGGGCAGAAGCCCCATCACCGCCAGCATCGACACCGACTTGCCGGACCCGGATTCGCCGACGATGGCCAGAACCTCGCCCCGGTCCACGGACAGGTCCACCCCGTCCACGGCGGTGAAGCTGCCGGTCGCGGTGGCGAAGCGGACGGTCAGGTTGCGGATGGTCAGCAGGGACATCGGTCAGCTCCGCTTCAGTTTGGGGTCGAGCGCGTCGCGAAGCCCGTCGCCCATCATGTTGATCGCCAGCACCGACACCAGGATGGCCAGCCCCGGCAGGGTGACGACCCACCAGGCGCGCAGGATGAATTCGCGCGCCTCGGCCAGCATGGTGCCCCATTCCGGCGCGGGCGGCTGCGCGCCCATGCCCAGGAAGCCAAGCGCGGCCGAATCCAGCACGGCCGAGGAGAAGGACAGCGTGGCCTGCACGATCAGCGGCCCCAGGCAGTTGGGCAGGATGGTCTTGAACATCAGGCGCAGGTTGCCCGCGCCTGCCACACGCGCGGCGGTGACGTATTCGCGCTGCATTTCCCCCATCACGGCGGCGCGGGTCAGGCGTGCGAAATGCGGCTGATAGACGATGGCGATGGCGATCATCGCATTGGTCAGTCCCGGTCCCAGGATGGCGACCAGCACAAGCGCCAGCAGCAGCGACGGAAAGGCCAGGATCACGTCCATCACCCGCATGATGACCGCATCGACCCAGCCTCGGAAGAAGCCGGCGATCAGCCCGATGATGACGCCGCCCACCAGGGCGATAGCCACCACCACGATGCCGATGAACAGCGAATACTGCGCGCCGAAGATCAGCCGCGACAGCATGTCCCGGCCCACGGCGTCGGTGCCCAGCAGGAACTCGGCCCGGCCCCCTTCCTGCCAGACGGGCGGCAAGAGGAAGGCGTCGCGATATTGCATGGTCGGATTGTGCGGCGCCAGCACGGGCGCGAAGATCGCGGTCAGCACCAGCAGGACAAAGACGAACAGCCCGGCCACGGCACCCCGGTTCTGGCGGAAATAGAACCAGAACTCGGCCAGCATCTGGCGGCGGATCGCGCTGCTGGACAGTTGGACGGTATCGCTCATGACGCGCGGATCCTCGGGTTGATAAGGCCATAGGTCAGATCGACCAGCAGGTTCACCACCATCACCATCCCGGCGATCAGCAGCAGGCCCGACTGCACGACCGGATAGTCGCGCCGGGAGATGGAATCGATCATCCACTTGCCGATGCCCGGCCAGGAAAAGATCGTCTCGGTCAGGATGGCGCCCGCGATCAGCACGCCGATCTGCAGGCCGATGGTGGTCACGACCGGGATCATCGCGTTGCGCAGCGCATGGACGCCGATCACCCGACGGCGCGGCATTCCCTTGGCCCGGGCGGTGCGGACGTAATCCTCGCCCATCACCTCAAGCATGGCGGACCGGGTCTGCCGCGCGATCACCGCCAGCGGGATCGTGGCCAGCACGACCGATGGCAGGATCAGGTGGCTGACGGCCGATGTGAACGCGCCCTCTTGCCCCGAGATCAGGCTGTCGATCAGCATGAAGCCCGTCACCTGCGGGAAGTAGTACATCAGGCTGATCCGCCCCGACACGGGCGTCCAGCCCAGGAAGCCGGAAAAGAAGATGATCAGCAGCAGGCCCCACCAGAAGATCGGCATCGAGAAGCCGACCAGGGCCGAGGTCATCGAGATCTGGTCGAACCAGCTTCCGCGCTTGATCGCGGCCAGAACGCCGACCGGCACGCCGATCAGCGTGGCGATCAGGATCGCGCAGAGGCCCAGCTCGACCGTCGCCGGGAACAGGGCCAGGAATTCCGTCAGCACGGGCTTTTTCGTGACCAGCGAATTGCCCAGGTCGCCCTGCAGCAGGCGCCCGAGGAAGTCGAAATACTGCATCACGACCGGCTTGTCGAAACCCAGCTGCGCGCTGAGTTCGGCGTGGCGTTCGGGCGAGACGCCGCGTTCGCCCGCCATCAGCAGCACCGGGTCGCCCGGCAGGATGCGGACGAAGCCGAAGGCCACGATGGTGATCCCCAGGAAGGTCGGGATCAGATACAACAGCTTTGAAAGCAGGAAACGGACCATATGCCTTGTTCCTTTGGGAACGCGCGGGTTTTCGGCCCGCGCGTTCGTCTGTCAGACAATGTGATCCAGGCTTATTCGGCCAGATCCACGGTTTCGAAGGTAAAGTCGCCCAGGGGGCTCATGACGAAGCCCGACACCTCGGACCGCATCGGCACGTATTGCGTCGAATGGGCGATGGTCAGCCAGGGGGCCTGGTCCTTGAAGATCACCTGGGCCTGTTCGTACAGCTTCGTGCGCTCTGCCTGGTCCGAGGTCACCTTGGCCTGCTGCAGCAGGTCCGAGAATTCCTCGTTGCACCAGAAGGCGCGGTTCGCGCCGCCTTCCTTGGCGGAATCGCAGGACAGCAGGACCGACAGGAAGTTGTCGGGATCGCCGTTGTCGCCGGTCCAGCCCAGGATCACCGCGCCGTCGCGGCCGGGTTCCATCGACTTGGACAGGTATTCGCCCCATTCATAGGACACGATCTGCGCGTTGACGCCGACCTTGGACAGGTCTTCCTGCATCAGTTCGGCCGTGCGGCGGGCATTGGGCATATAGGGCCGCTGCACGGGCATCGCCCAGATGTTCATCGACAGGTTCGTGACGCCTTCGGCCTCCAGCATGGCCTTGGCGGCCTCGGGATCATAGGGGTCGTCCTGGACGGCGTCGTTATAGGACCACATGGTGGGCGGGATCGGGTTCTTGGCCGGTTCCGCCGCGCCCTGGAAGACGCCCTGGATGATGGCTTCCTTGTTGATGGCCATGTTCAGCGCCTTGCGGACCTTCGGGTTGTCGAAGGGCGCGACCGTGGTGTTATAGGCCAGATAGCCCACGTTCAGGCCCGGCTGTTCGTCCAGCTTCAGGCTGTTGTCGGCCTTGATCGATTCCAGATCCGCCGGCGAGGGATAGGGCATCAGGTGGCATTCGCCGGCCTTCAGCTTTTGCAGCCGGACCGAGGAATCGGGCGTGATGGCGAAGATCAGGTCGTCGATCTTGGGCGCCTCGCCCCAGTAATCGGCGTTCTTCTGGTACCGGATCACCGCGTCCTTCTGATAAGCCACGAAGCGGAACGGACCCGTGCCGATCGGCGTGTTGTTCAGGTCTTCCTTGGTTCCGGCGGCTTCCAGGGCGTCAGCGTATTCCTTGGACACGATGGACGCGAAGGGCATCGCGATATTGGCCAGGAACGGCGCTTCGGGCTGGTTCAGCGTGAACTTGACGGTATAGTCGTCAACCTTCTCGACCGACTTCACCAGGTTCGGCATGTCCATCGAGGTGTAGTATTCATAGGTGATGCCGGGAATGTACTGGTGCCAGGGGTGGTTGGGATCACCCTGCCGCTGGAAAGAGAAGACCACGTCGTCGGCGTTGAAGTCGCGCGTGGGCGTAAAGCGGTCGTTCGAATGGAACTTGACGCCCTGGCGCAGCTTGAAGGTGTATTCGGTGCCGTCCTCGGACACTTCCCAGCTTTCGGCCAGGCCGGGCTCGACCTCGGTCGTGCCCTTCTTGAACTCGGTCAGGCGGTTGTAGATCGGGTGGCCCGACGCGTCGAAGGTGGTGCCCGACGTATAGGGCGAGGGATCGAAGCCTTCGGGCGAGGCTTCCGAGCAATAGACGAAGGTCTTTGCTTCGGCAAAGGCGGTCGTCAGCGCCAGCGCCGATACGGCCAGAAGGCCATGGGACAGATATTTCATGCGAATGATCCTTTCGCTCTCTGTTGATCTTGCGACCGCGTTGTCGCCGGGCTTCGCGGTGCGTATTTCTTGGGCATGTTTCCGATGAGGCAAGTTGCGCCACCAGCAACAGCCTGTAAAGCCGGTTCCCTTCACATGCTGCAAGCCGGACGTAAGGTCAATCGTCCTTACCCAAACCGCAGCCTTCCTCTTCCACCGCAGACCGATCCGGTTGCCAGAAGCACCCGCTTGGTTTCCAGAGCGATTCTGCACTTTTAGGTTGAACAACATTGGCGGCCGCGCGAGCGCCGCCCCATCAAGGTTCCCTTAATTTTCCGCAAAGGCGAGGATCTGCGCATCGTGCAATTCCCGAAGGCGCCCTTTCGCCGATGGATTTTCCATGATCACGCAAGCCGATGTTATCCCACGTCTTCCGCAAGCCTGGGCTGATCTTTTGAATCGTGGACAGGTTTTGGTGCCAGCATCATGATCAACTTCAGTGATAGGTTCTTGAAGCAGCACACGCCTTGCGTGCCGGGTCTTCAGGGCATCGCTCCATGCAACATTCACTACCCGAAGTTGCTGAACAGGGAGATCCAGTCCTATGCCGACCACGACCCAGACCAGCGAAGAATGGTGGATCAACGACCAGACGCCCGACAATCCTTTCGGGAAAAGCGAAGACTACGAGGCATTCCTGACCTATGTCGGTGCCTTGAACCGCAGCCTGACGCCCGCGATCGCGGCGCAGCCCCTGCGGATCAACGTTCATGAACTGAACAACCATCCCGACTACAAGGCTGCGGCCATCGGTGCCCTGGATCTCTGGTCCTCGGTCACGCCGCTGCGGTTCGAGATCGTCGATGACGCGCCCTTCGACCGCAACAAGGACTGGATGCAGGTGGTCAGTCCCGAACTGGGCGAACCCAGCGACGGCAGCGCCTTTTCCAGCAACCGCTATGTCAGCATCGGCCAGCGGTTCCACGACACCGAGCCGAACCTGACGGATATCGGCGGCTATGTGTTCGATTCCTTCGTTCACGAATTCGGCCATGAATTCGGCCTGAACCATCCCGGCCTTTACAACTACAGCGGCCCCGGCGGCGTGCAGATCAACTATCTGAACAACGCCACCTGGATCTATGACCGCCAGCAATACAGCGTCATGTCCTATTTCGACGGGATCGACGTGGGCGAGGAAAGCCGCTGGTCGGCCGTGACGCCGCTGATGGCCGATATCGAGGCGGTGATCCGCCGGTTCTTCTCGACGGTGGGCGAAGACGGGCAGCGCGTCTATCAGACGATCGACCTGAACACCGGAAACGATGTCTATGGCTTCAACAGCACGGTCTATGGATACGAGCTGACCTTGACCGGGATGCAGCGCGATATCGGCTTTGTCATCCACGACACGGGCGGCGACGACACGATCGACTTTTCCGGATCCACGGCGGGCACGATCCTGGATCTGCGCGCGGGCCAGTTTTCCAGCGTGAACGGCCACAGCAACAATGTGTCGATCTTTGCCGGGCATAATGCGGACCAGACCGAATACTATGTCGAAAAGGGCATCGGCAGCCGCTTTGCCGACATCCTGATCGGCAATGACGGAAACAACGTCCTGGACGGACGCGGCGGCGGTGACCGCATGGCGGGCAATGGCGGCGACGACATCTATTTCGTCGATTCTGCCGATGACATCGTGCGAGAGGAAGCCGGCGGCGGAAACGACACCATCATCGTCATCGCCGAGGGCCTGGACCTGGGCGACGTCGCCAATGTCGAGAACATCGTCTATGCCGGCGGAACGGTTGTCGATCCGGGCGATGACGTCGATGATGGTCCCGCAGGTGGCCCGGCCCTGGGCAGCATCCTGATCGGCCAAGCGGGCGCTGACATCCTGAACGGGGGTGCGGGCGGCAACACGATCTTCGGCCTTGGCGGTGACGACCTGATCATCGGCGGGCGCGATTCGCTGGCCAGCCGCGACATCAACAACACGATCCCCATCGCGGACCTGGAGGATCAGACCGAAAGCGACGACGGGGACGACGCGCTTTATGGTGGGGACGGCAACGACACCATCTTCGGCGGTGCCGGCGACGATACGCTGGACGGCGGCAACGGCGACGACCTGATGATGGGCCAGGACGGCGTCGATGTCTTCCGCGGCGGCGCTGGCAGCGACACGGTCGATTTCAGCCGGGAAAGCCCGTTCCAGTTGCTGGTCAACCTGGAAACCAACACCGCCAGCGGCGGCACCGCGTCGGGCGACACCTTCTTCAGCATCGAGAACCTGATCGGCTCGGACGACCGGATCGACCGGTTCATCGGCACGGCGGACGCGAACCACTTCCGGGGTCAGGGCGGCGGCGATTATTTCAACGGGCGCGACGGCAACGACCTGCTGGACGGCGGCAACGACGGCGACATCATCTATGGCGAGGGCGGCGACGACACGGTGATCGGCGGCGCGGGCCAGGATTACCTGGACGGCGGCAGCGGGATCGACACGGTCGTCTATGAAGGCAGCTCGGCCGGGGTCAGGATCGACCTTGCCGACGGTTCCGCCCGTGGCGGCGATGCCGACGGTCCGGTGCAGATCGTGGGACGGGGAACCGTCATCCGCCACGACATCCTTGTCGGGTTCGAAAACGCCGTCGGGTCGGTCTTCGACGACCACATCATCGGCACCGACGGGGCCAACGTCCTGTCCGGTGGTTCGGGCAACGATACGCTGTCGGGCGGCGAAGGCCGCGACACCCTGATGGGCGGCGCGGGGCGCGACACGGCAGATTATGCCGATGCCGCGGCCGGGGTCCGCATCGGCCTGGCCGGCGGGCAGTCCGAAGGCGACACCTATGTTTCCATCGAGAATGTCGCGGGTTCGGGCTGGAACGACCGGCTGACCGGGGATCGTGGGGCCAATGTGCTGACCGGGCAGGGCGGCAATGACGACCTGAAGAGCGGGGCCGGCGACGACACCCTGATCGGGGATTTCGCCGATCAAGGCCCTGCCGTTCCGCGCCCCGGCCTGGGCAGCGGCTATGCGACGCTGGGACCCGACGCGACCAACGGTTCGATGGCGACCGCCTTTGACATTTCCGACAACTTCTCGCTGACGGCGGATCCGGACATCTTCGACTCGACCACGGTCCTGCATACCACGGTCAACGCCACCGGGACGGGCGCGGGAGGATACTACCGCATCGACCTGGCGGCGGGCACGCTGATCACCATCGACATCGACGGCATCGCCGACCCCAATGTCCATGACAGCTGGGTCAGGCTGCTGGACAGCCATGGAAACGTCGTCGCCGAAAACGACGATGGCGGCGGCGATCCCGGATCGAACAGCAGCCGGGATTCCAGCACGGTCTTCACCGTCGAGAAGACGGGGACATACTATATCCTGGAAGGAAGCTGGTCGCCCACGGCGCCGGGCGGTGGCTGGTCGCCGTCCGTCGCCGAAGGTTCGACCTACAAGCTGAACGTGTCGGTGGAGTTTCCGACCGAACCGGTCCAGCCCGGCGTCGCGGGCATGGACACCCTGCGCGGCGGGGCCGGCAGCGACCTTCTGGATGGCGGGCTGGCTGCCGACTTCCTGATCGGCGGCGCGGGCGAGGACAGCTTCCGCTTCTCGACGGCGCTTGGAAATGGCAACATCGACCGCATCTCGGACTTCGACGTGGCCGAAGACCTGATCCTGTTGGCCAGCGACGTCTTCGACGCGATCGGCGGGCTGGGCACCCTGGCCTTCGGGGCGTTCCGCAGCGGTCCCGGCGGTGCCGCGCAGGATGCGGATGACCGCATCGTCTATGACAGGAACAGCGGCTTCCTGTCCTATGACGCCGATGGCACCGGTCAGACGGATGCGATCAGGTTCGCGCGGCTGGGCTCGAATCTCAATCTTTCGGCCGAAGACTTCTATATCGTCTGAGAACGCCTGGAACGGGGCGCGATCCTGCGCCCCGTTCCCCCGAAGCATCAAGGAATACCTCATGAAGCGGCTTGCAGGTTACCGCATGATGATGCTGGCCGCCGCCACCGCAGCGGTCGGGGCGGGTGCAGGCGCGGACACGACGCGCCCCGGCAATATCCAGATCACGATCGGTTTCGAGGAGGGCAAGGCCATCCCCGAGGGACAACTTGTCGTTCACTTGGACGACCCTGCCGGTCGCCGCCAGACTGGGACGACCGCCGAAAGCGACGGCAAGGCGACGAGGATCAGCCTGTCCCTGCCACCCGTCCCCGACAGGTCTTCGCCCCGGCAGGTCGTGGCGCAGTTGCAGCGTGCCGACGGCTGGCTGCTGGCGCGGGGCAGCGGGCAGCTTGAAGGCGACGCGCCGGTTGCCATCACGCTCTATACCGTCATGTACTGAAGGAACCGTCCGGCTGACGGCAGGCGGCGCGACCCGGCGAAGTCCCAGTCCCCCGGCTGTTACCGGGATCCGCCCTTTGACCGGAACGTGGTGAAAAGATCCCAGGCGCCCAGGGCGACTGTAAGCCCCACCACGCAAATCAGGTCGGTGCGAGGAACGTGGATCACCAGGATGGCCAGGAAGGCCACCATGACGACGAAGGCGAAGATCGCCAGGAACAGGTTCATGTTGTCATCCTCCGTGACCCGAGGTTTCAAGATGCGCGGCCAGCCAGCGGGCCGTGCGCAGCAGCCTTGCGTCGTCGCCCCGCCGCCCGACAAGCTGGATGCCCATCGGCAGGCCGTTTTCGGCCCGGAACACCGGAAGCGTCACCGCCGGCATCCCCGTCAGCGTCCATAGCCCGTTGAAGATCGCGTCCCCGGTACCGGCCAGTCCCGCAGGCGCTGGCCCCGGCGCCGCCGGGCACAGAATCGCGTCGCAGCGTGCGAACACCGGCTCCATGGCGGCGTTCAGAAGCATCCGCCAATCAAGCGCCGCGATATAGTCGCGCGCGAGGACCGCCTTCCCTTCGTCCATTGCGCCTTTCAGGATATCCGACATCCGGTCCCGCCCGCGCCTTTCTAGGGCATGATAGCACTTTGCCATTTCGGCGAAGTTGATCCGGCGGCGGATCGCGGCGGCGTCCTCCAGTCCGGGGACGGTCACCTCGAAGCACTGATCGCCCAGGAAGGTCGCCAGTTCCCGCACCGCCGCCGTGGTCTGCGGATCCGCCTGGTCCCAGCCGGGGGGCTTCAGGAAGGCAAAGACGGGGGTCACGGGAGGCGGGGCCTGGGCGATATCCAGCAGGGGCGGGGCGGGCAGGGGCTCGGTCGCCTGGTCGGCGGGATCGTGGCCCGCAAGCACCTGGGCCAGAAGCGCGCAATCGGCGACGCTGCGGGCGAAGACGCCGACCGTGTCCAGCGTGGGCGACTGCATCAGGATGCCGGTCCTGGGAATCAGGCCGAAGCTGGGCTTCAGTCCGACGACCCCGCAGAAGGCGGCGGGGCGGATCACGGAACCGCCGGTCTGCGTGCCCACCGCCAGCGGCACCATGCCAGCGGCGACGGCCGCGGCCGACCCTTGGGACGATCCCCCGGGCGTATGGTCGGGATTGTGCGGGTTGCGGGTCCGTCCCGGATGCAGAAAGGCGCATTCGGTCGTCACCGTCTTGCCCAGGATGATCGCGCCCGCCGCGCGCAGGCGCGCGACGATCCAGGCATCCTCGGCCGGAACCCGGCCCGCGTCGATGGGCGTGCCGTTTTCGGTGGGGATGCCCTTTGTGTCGATCACATCCTTCAGGCCCACCGGCAAGCCGTGCAGCGGTCCCAGGGGCCGCCCGGACTGGCGCCATTGGTCAAGCCGTTCCGCCTGCGCCAAGGCATGATCATTGTCGATCCAGGCCCAGGCGCCGATCTGGGGTTCCAGTTCGGCGATGCGGGCCAGGCAGGCGCGGACCAGATCGGCCGCCCGCAACGCGCCCGAGGCCAGGCGGTCGCGCAGTTCGACCGCATCGAGGCCAAGCACAGCCTGCATCTTAGCGCGTGGGGCCATAGACGGCATCCGGCAGGCTGAAGACGATTTGCGGGAACAGATACATGATCACCATGGATATGATGACCAGCCCGCAATAGGGAAGCATTCCCGCGAAAATCTCGGTCAGCTTGACGTTCTCGGGCGCGATGCCCTTGAGGTAATAGGCGCTCATCGCCATGGGGGGCGTCAGGAAGGCGGTCTGCAGGTTCAAGGCCACAAGAACGCCGAAGAACAGCGGGTCGATGCCGAACATCGGCAGAAGCGGCAGGAAGATCGGCACGAAGATGATGATGATCTCGGACCATTCCAAGGGCCAGCCCAGCAGGAAGATGATGAGCTGGGCCATGATCAGGAACTGGACGGGGGTCAGGTCCAGGCCTGCCACGAAGTCAGCGATGACCTTCTCGCCGCCCAGATAGCTGAAGACGGCCGCGAACACGTAAGAGCCGACGAACAGCCAGCAGACCATCGCCGTCGTCCGGACGGTCAGATAGACGCTTTCGCGAAGCCGGTCGAAGGTCATCGCGCGATAGGCGGCAGCCAGAAGAATGCCACCAAGCGCGCCGATCGAGGCCGCCTCGGTCGGAGTGGCAAGGCCGAAGAGGATCGAGCCGAGAACCGCCAGGATCAGCGCGGCCAAGGGAATGAAGCTGGTGGTCAGCAGCCAGATCAGCTTGCCCAGGGGCATGGAAGGGACTTCATCCTCGGTCGGACGCGGCGCGAGGCTTGGGTTGATGATGGCCCGGGTCACGATATAGATGAAATACAGGCCGACCAGCACCAGCCCCGGCAGCAGCGTCGCGGCATAAAGCCGGACGATGGACACGCCCGAGGTCGCGGCATAGACGATCAGCATGATGGATGGCGGGATCAGGATGCCCAGGGTTCCGCCCGCGCAGATGATGCCCGCCGCGAAGCTGTGGTTGTAGCGCATCTTCAGCATCTGCGGCAGCGCCAGAAGGCCCAGCAGCGTGACGACCGCCCCTACGATCCCCGTCGCCGTCGCAAACAGCGCGCAGGTGATCAGGGTCGCCACGCCCAAGGCGCCCGGCAGGTTCCGCGTCGCCACCGCAAGCGTGCTGAACAGCCGGTCCACGATATTGGCGCGCTCGACGATGTATCCCATGAACAGGAACAGCGGCACGGCCGTCAGAACCTCGTTCGAGATGACCGTATAGGTCTGGTTCACGAACAGGTCGAAGATCCTGTTGTTGTAGAACCCTTCAAGCCAAAGCTGCGTCGATTCCCAAAGCCCTGCGTCTTCTTCAAGCCGGTTGTATGACCGCCACATCCGGCCCGGATCGTAGTAAGCGTAATAGCCGAACCCGATGCCGATGGCCATCAGGGTGAAGGCGATGGGAAAACCCAGAAACACGCAGAAAATGAAGATGCCAAGCATGAACAAGGCGATCTGGGGATCGGTCACGACGCTAGCTCCAGCTTCGGGGTTGGCAAGGGGGACATGCCGGCGTCAGGCCGGACCGTGCGGATGTTCGTTGGCTTCCTGCTGCATCAGGATCGTCTCGGTTTCCTCGACATCGTGGTCCAGCGGGGGCCAAGCGCCGGTGCGGATGCAGATGATGCAGCGCATGACCTGCGCGATGCCCTGGAAGAACAGCAGGATCCCTGCCGCGACGATCACCGTCTTGAACTGATAGATGGGGATGCCGGCGGGGCTGTTCACCGACACCTCGCCATAGCTCCAGGATCGGGCAGCGTATTTCCATCCGGCAAAGATCAGCGCCAGGATGCCGGGAAAGAAGAAGATCAGATACAGCACAAGATCGACCCGCGCCTGGGTCCTGTCAGACCACAGCCGGTACAGGAAATCACCCCGCACATGGCCGCCGCGCGACAGGGTATAGGCGCCGCCCATCATGAACAGTGTGCCATACATCATGAAGCTGATGTCCAGCGCCCAGGGTGTCGGCCGGTTGAACAGATAGCGGACCATGACCTCATAGCTCATCCCGACGGTCATCAGGATGATCAGCCATGCGAAGGCCTTGCCGAACCAGGCCGAAAGGGCGTCGGCGAACTGGATGTACTTCTGCATTGCGCAAAGCTCCTGGCAGCCACGTCACGGGGTGGGCGGGCGCGGGGACATCCCGCGCCCCTGACGGTCACAGCTTCAGCTTGCCGGGATAGTAATGCTCATAGGCAAGCCCCAGGTCGGGCGCGTTCATCAGTTCGTAATAGGCCACCTGTTCGGTCCAGGCGCGCTGGCTGTCCATGACCTTCTTGTTGAAGGGATCGGCTTCCAGATCCACGATCAGCTTGTCCCATGCCTCGATCTGGGCGGCCAGGATCTCTTGCGAGGTGCGGTGGACGGTGACGCCGCCCGCGGCCAGTTCGGCCAGATCCTTCGAATACTCGCGCATCGCCAGGGCCAGGTTCGCCGTCGCCGATGCCTCGACGCCGTATTTCAGGATCGCCTGCAGATCCTCGGGCAGGTCGTCCATGAAATCGCGGTTGAAGATGAACTCGAAGGATTCCGAGGCCTGATGGTACGATGCCAGGTAATAGTTCTTGGCCACGTCCTGCGCGCCGAAGCGGCGGTCGGAGGTGGGGTTGTTGAATTCGAAGGCGTCGATCACGCCGCGCTCCATCGCGGGGACGATCTCTCCGCCCGGCAACTGGGCCACGGACATGCCCATCGCCTGCAACAGGTCGGCGGCAAGGCCCACGGTGCGGTATTTCAGCCCCTGCACGTCGGCGACGGCGTTGACCTCGTTCTTGAACCAGCCGAAGGGCTGGGCCGGCATCGGCATTCCCATATAGCCATAGACGTTCAGGCCCAGGATATCCTGGGTCAGTTCGCGATACAGTTCAGCGCCACCCCCCTGATAGAACCAGGCCAGCATCGTCGAAGCCGAGCCGCCGAAGACCGGGCCGGTCCCGAAGAAGGACGCGGCCTTCGACTTGCCGTACCAATAGACCGGCACGGTATGGGCCGCGTCGATCACGCCGTCATGCACCGCATCCATGACCTGGAAGGCACCCACCACGGACCCGGCGGGCAACAGGTCGATGGTCAGCCGACCCCCCGACATCTCCTCGACCCGCGTCACATAGTCCTGCGCCATCTGCTGCCAGATGTCCGAGGCGGGCCAGGACGTCTGCATCTTCATGACGATCGGGGCTTGCGCAAGCACGGGCGGCGCCGCCAGGGCCACCGCTGCGGCGGCTGTTCCGCCCATGGCGCCCGTGCGCAGGAAAGATCGGCGCGAAAAACGCGCTGAATCGACAGTGTCGGTCATCGGTGTCCTCCCAGACAATGAAGCCGCTTGGCGCGACATTTTATTGCCTGCTCAATAGGAACGACGAAACGGATTTGCGCAACTGTACTTTTGTGGGACATTTTGCATTTTTTTGATCTATTGCACATTTGCCGCGCCTAGATAGCCGTGGATGACTTGCGGCCCGCCCGGTCCCTCCGGCAGGGCCAGGACTTACAGGGGACCATGATGACCAAGCCCAGACTGGTGATGACCCGCAGGTTCCGCCCGGCGGTCGAGCAAAGGGCCGCGCGCGATTACGACGTCGTCCTGAATCCCGATGACAGGGTGCTGTCCCCGCAAGACCTTATCGCAGCCTGCATGAAAGCCGATGCGGTGATGGCCTGCCATTCCGAACTGTTCGGCGCCGACGTCATCCGCGCCCTTGGTCCCCGCCTGAAGATCATCGCCAATCATTCGGTAGGCACCGACCATGTGGATCTTGCGGCGGCTACGGCGGCAGGCATCACGGTCACGAACACGCCCGACGTGCTGTCCGACGCGACGGCGGAAATCGCGATGCTGTGCATGTTGGGCGCCGCCCGGCGCGGCGCGGAAGGGGACGCCCTGGTCCGGTCCGGTCAATGGAACTTCTGGTCGCCCGACTTCATGGTCGGCCGCCAGGTTACGGGCAAGCGTTTCGGCATCCTGGGAATGGGCCGGGTGGGCCAGGTCGCCGCCGAACGCGCGCGCGGGTTCGGGATGCAGGTCCATTACCACAACCGGCGGCGCCTGCCGGCCCATCTGGAAAAGGGCGCGGTCTTTCACGACAGCCTGGAAAGCCTGCTGTCCGTGTCGGACGTTCTCAGCCTGCACTGCCCCGCGACGCCCGAGAATGACGGGATCATCAATGCCCAGACCCTGGCGATGCTTCCCGACAGGGCCATCGTCGTGAACACCGCGCGGGGAATGCTGATCGACGAGGATGCGCTTGTCCAGGCGCTGCGATCAGGCCGGCTCTTCGCCGCCGGCCTGGATGTGTTCAGGACCGAACCCGGCGGCAATCCCGCACTGGCAGCCTTGCCCAATGTCTTTCTGCTGCCCCATATCGGGTCCGCCACCGAAGAAACCCGCGATGCGATGGGGTTCAGGGCGCTGGACAACCTCGATGCGTTCTTTGCAGGCCGCGAGCCGTCGGACCGCGTGGCCTGACGGGGCAGGGCCTGCGGCGCGGATCACTGGGGCAGGGCATAGGTCGCGGTGATCGAGCCATACCAGTCGGACAGGGCCTTGATGTCCTCATCCGTCAGGTCGCGCGCGATGATGCTCATCTGCGGATCCTCGCGCCTGCCCGCGCGAAAATCCTGCAACTGCTTGGACAGATAGTCCGCGCTTTGCCCGCCGATATTGGGGATCATCGGGTTGGTCCCCATGCCGTCAAGGCCGTGACAGACCCGGCAGGTCTGGGCCTGGCCCGGCGGGGTGGCCGTCTGCGCCAGAGCGGCCCCGGCGCCCAGGCCGAACGCGGTGACAAGAACCGCGCCGAACAATGATTTCATGATGTGATGCCTTCGTGGAGGGATGCGGGGCGGCGGACGCCGCCCCGGCCTGGATCAGTTGGCAGGCGCCGGGGGCGGTGTTTCCGCCGCGCCGCCATCGGGGTCGTCCGCTGCCGCATCGGCGGCCTGCGCATCCGTGCCACCGGCGGCGCTGTCCTGCGTCGAAGCGTCCCCTGTATAGGCGATCCGCCAGATCGCGCCGGCAAAGTCGTCCGACACCAGCATCGACCCGTCGCGCAGAAAGGCGATGTCCATCGGGCGGCCCCGGTATTCGCCGGTCTCGCTGTCCAGCCAGCCATCGGCGAAGACCTCGGTCCCGGCTGCATTGCCGTCGGCGTCAAGCCGGGTGAACATGACCCGCGCGCCGATAGGCGTGGTCCTGTTCCAGCTGCCGTGCTGGGCCGAGAAGATGCCGCCGCGATATTCCTCGGGGAACGAGTTTCCGGTATAGAACCTCATGCCCAGGTCCGCCGCATGGGCGTCCATCTTGACCTGCGGCTCGACGAATTCGACCCCCTCGGGGCGCGGGACCTCCTTGTAGTCGGGAACCTCGACCTCGGCATTGGTCCAGGGGAAGCCGAAATGCTGGCCCGCTTCGGTCTGGCGGTTCAACTCGCCCGGCGGGATGTCGTCGCCCAGACCGTCCACCTGGTTGTCGGTGAACCACAGATCGCCGTTGGCCGGGTTGAAGTCATGCCCGACCGAATTGCGGACGCCCCGCGTGAAGACCTCTCGTTCGGTGCCGTCGATGTTCATGCGGATGATGCCGCCGATGCCGATCTCGTCGTATTTTTCCAGCTTGTCCTGGGGCTGCACGTTATAGGGCTGGCCCAGCGAGATATAAAGCTTGCCATCCGGGCCGATGCGGCAGACGCGGGCGGTATGGTTGAAGCTTTCCTCCTCGGCCGGGATCAGCTGGCCTTGGGACACCACGGTGCCCACGGCAGGGTCGGGGCCTTCGAAGAAGAATTCGGCCGCCGGGAACTGCAGCACGCGGTTGCGTTCCGCGATATACAGGAACCCGTCGGGCGAGAAGCAGGGACCGTTCGGAATGTCGAAGGTCAGCGAGGGGGCGAAATCCATCACCTCGTCGGCGACCCGGTTGCGGTCGCGGTCCACGACCGACCAGACCTTGTCCTTGCGCGTGCCGACAAAGACGACGGTGCCCTGCGGCGCGACCGCCATCGACCGCGCGTCCGGGACGACCGCGTAAAGGCTGACCTCGAAGCCGTCGGGGACATTGATATGCGGCACGATCGCCTTCAGCGATTCCGCGTTCGGGCCGCCCTGGTCGATGCGGGTGAAGGTGGCGTCGGTGCGCTGCATTCCCTGCAGCGTTTCCAGGTTGTCCTGGGCAAAGGCCGGCGTTGCAAGGGCAGTCGTCAGAAGCAGTCCGCAAAGTCTTGCGTGTCTCATGGTGTCTCCTCCCTGATGCAGTCCAATGTCTTGAACGATCGGGCGGCGCCTCCTCCAAAGGCCACCCATCGCAACGGTCAGGACCGACCCGTCTAGCGAACGGAATTCGCGGTTCTTCTGATGTTCAGGCGTGTCGGTGCCTGACCGGGTATGATCTATGATGGCGTAGGCTTTTCAACAGCTTTGTTGAATCCATCAGACCAAATGATGCCACGCCAGGCGCAAGGCAGCACATACCGATCATCGGACCGCAGGACGTCTTGGCGGCTCAGTCTTCGGCGCGGTCGGCGCGCCAGGCATCGGGATGCTTCGACTGCCGCTGCGCCAGAACGCCCGAAGCCTTGAGCCGCGCCTTCAGATCCTCGACCGGCGGCGCATAGACAAAGCCGAAGGACACGCAGTCGTCCCGCCCCTCGACTGCGTGATGCAGCCGGTGCGCCTGGTAAAGCCTGCGGAAATAGCCCCGCCGGGGAACATAGCGGAAAGGCCACCGCTGGTGGACCAGCCCGTCATGGACGATGAAATAGATCACGCCATAGACGGACGCACCCACCGCCACCCACCACAGCCAGGGCCACCAGGCGCTGCCGATCGCGAACAGCAGGATCGAGATCACGGCGAAGACCACGGCGTAAAGGTCGTTCTTCTCGAAGGGACCGTGGGTTTCCTCGTGGTGCGACTTGTGCCAGCCCCAGCCCAGGGGGCCGTGCATGATCCAGCGGTGGACGGAATAGGCGATGCCCTCCATGGCCGCGACGGTCAGGACGACGATGATAATTGGCATCAGGATGTTCATGCGCCACCCTTTTCCCGGGTCGAGGGCAGCCGCCACCACGGCACCGACGGGTAAAGGTGGTGTTCGTGGTGATAGCCGCCGAAGTGAAAGCAGGTCAGCAGCGACAACGGATCGCCGAACCGCGTGGACCGGGCATTGTGCCGGTCGGGAAAGGCGTCATGCCCCGGCCGGTGCGGCAGCCAGGTGCCGAAGATGAAAAGCTGCATCGAAGCCAGGATCGAGGGCACGGCCCAGAACGCCACATAAGGCCAGCGCGGCCCCAGGATCAGCGCATAGAGGATGACCGAACTGCCCAGCACCCAGAACTCTCGCCAGCCGAAATAGGTGCGCACGAAGTCGATGTACCACGCGACCGGACCGCCATGGCTGAAGTCGGGATCGTCGTCGGTGCCTGCGTGGCGATGATGGGCCATGTGCTTGACGATCAGCTTGCGCCAGGAAAACCCTGCGAAAAGCAGCAGCGCCACGGTCCCGAACGCCCGGTTCATTCGGGGGCTTCCCGGAACGATCGCCCCGTGCATCGCGTCATGGGCGACGATGAACAACCCGACCGACAGCCAGGTCAGCATGATCAGGCAGGCGATCGCCAGAAGGGGCGCATCTGCCGCCTCCAGGTGCCAGACGGCAAAGACATGCACGGCAAGCCAGGCGCAGATCACCCCGGCCGCCAATGCGGCACCTACGAGGCTGGACGAGGGAAAGCGTCGCGCTGTTTCGGACAAGCCCCGGCTCCTTGCTCATGGTGTGTCACCTGCCACAATCTAGGGCGATGCTTCGGCGGATTCCACCCCGGGCGTTGTGGTCAGGGCGCTGGCCTTGGCGCCATTCTCGCCAACAGGCGCAGGCATATTGCGGGGCCATCCTTGTCCTGATTTCCGCAGATCAGTTCACAATTCGTCGAACACTGCCATGCGGTCTGTTGTTTTTCCTTCGGGTGCCTGTCCGGCCCCATCGTGAACAGATACGCTTTTTCCGACGGTGTTGGCCGTTCATGGAATGGCCGCTTCTTCTTGCGAAGCGGTGCGATGAAGTGCAGGGCGGCAAGGGCGCGAAGCTGCAACTTCGCGCCCCACCCAATCTTCTCAGCTACAGCCGCTTGTTCCGCCGCAGGTGTTGCACTTCATGCAGGTCCCGTTGCGCACCAGCGTATAGTTTCCGCATTCCCCGCAAGGATCGCCCTCGTATCCCTGCATCTTGGCCTTCATGCGCAGGTCCATCGCGCCAGGCTCGGCCGCCATGATCGCCGTGGCCGACACTCCGGTCTGCAAGACCATCAGATCCTGGGGCAGGCGCTTGCGCAGGTATCCCGCGCTGCTGATCTGCTTCAGCATGGTCAGGGACTTCAGTTCCGACTGCTCGCTGACGGGAGTGACGTTCAGGTTCTCGCGCTCGCCTCCGCCCATGTCGTCGAAACGCGCGCCCTCGGGTTTGACATGCGCCAGATCGGTGCGGTCCAGATAGGACACCGCCAGTTCGCGGAAGACATAGTCCAGGATCGAGGTCGCGTTCTTGATGCTGTCATTGCCCTGCACCATGCCCGCGGGCTCGAAGCGGGTGAAGGTGAAGGCATCCACGAATTCCTCCAGCGGGACGCCGTATTGCAGGCCCACGGACACGGCGATGGCGAAGTTGTTCATCATCGCCCGGAAGCCCGCGCCTTCCTTGTGCATGTCGATGAAGATCTCGCCCAGCTTGCCGTCGTCATATTCGCCGGTGCGGACATAGACCTTGTGCCCGCCTACGACCGCCTTCTGGGTGTATCCCTTGCGGCGCTGCGGCAGTTTCTCGCGGTGGCTGCGCACGACCTCCTTGACGATGATCTTCTCGACGATCTTCTCGGCCACCATGGCGGCCTTTTCCTGCGCGCTGCCGGTGGCGAGGATCTCCTCGGCCTCCTCGTCATCCTCGACCAAGGCGGCGGCCAGCGGCTGGGACAGCTTGGATCCGTCGCGATAAAGCGCATTGGCCTTGATGCCCAGCGACCAGGACAGCTCGTATGCGGCAAGCGCATCGGCGATGGTGGCGCTGTTGGGCATGTTGATCGTCTTGCTGATCGCGCCCGAGATGAAGGACTGCGCCGCCGCCATCATGCGGATATGGCTTTCGACCGACAGGTAGCGCTTGCCGGTCTTGCCGCAGGCGTTGGCGCAGTCGAAGACGGGCAGGTGTTCGGCGCGCAGATGCGGCGCGCCTTCCAGCGTCATGGTGCCGCAGACATGGTCGTTGGCGGCGTCGATCTGCGCGCGGGTGAAGCCCAGGTGGCGCAGCAGGTCGAAGGTCGGATCGGCCAGCTTGTCGGCGGGGATGCCCAGCGTGCCCTTGCAGAAATCCTCGCCCAGGGTCCACTGGTTGAAGACGAAGCGGATGTCGAAGGCCGTGGCAAGTGCTGCCTCGATCTTCTCGATCTCGGCCAGGCCGAAGCCGTGGCCGGCAAGCGCGGTGTGGTTGATGCCGGGGCAGTTGCCAAGCGTGGCGTGGCCGACGGCATGGGCCACGATCTCCTCGATCTGCGCGGGGGCATAGCCCAGCGTGGTCAGGGCCGCCGGAACAGACTGGTTGATGATCTTGAAGTATCCGCCGCCCGCCAGCTTCTTGAACTTGACCAGGGCGAAGTCGGGTTCGATCCCCGTGGTGTCGCAATCCATCACCAGGCCGATGGTGCCGGTGGGCGCGATCACCGTGACCTGGGCGTTGCGGAAGCCGTGATCCTCGCCCAGGGCCAGGGCCTCGTCCCAGGCTTGGCGGGCGATGGCGACAAGGCGGGCATCGGGGCAGTTGTCACCGTCCAGTTCCACCGGGGCCACGTTGACGCCCTGATAGGCGCCGGTGCCATGGGCCGCCGCGCGGTGGTTGCGGATCACCCGCAGCATGTGGTCGGCATTGCGGGCATATCCGGGGAAGGCGCCCAGTTCCGCCGCCATCTCGGCGCTTGTCGCATAGGCCACGCCCGTCATGATCGCCGTCAGCGCGCCACACAGCGCGCGGCCCTGGTCGCTGTCGTAACCCAGGCCCATGTTCATCAAGAGCCCGCCGATATTGGCATAGCCCAGGCCCAGCGTGCGGAAGTCATAGGAGCGCTGCGCGATTTCCCTGCTGGGGAATTGCGCCATCAGCACGCTGATCTCCAGCGTGACGGTCCATAGCCGGGTGGCGTGGACATAGGCATCGGCGTCGAAGCGCCCTTCGTCGAAGAAGGTCAGCAGGTTCATCGAAGCCAGGTTGCAGGCCGTGTCGTCCAGGAACATGTATTCGCTGCACGGGTTGCTGCCCCGGATCGGCCCGTCCTCGGGGCAGGTGTGCCAGGCGTTCACCGTGTCGTGGAACTGGATGCCGGGATCGGCGCAGGCCCAGGCGGCATGGCCGATCTGGTCCCACAGCTCGCGCGCGCTGACCGTCTTGGCCACCGTGCCGTCGGTGCGGCGGATCAGCTCCCACGGCGCGTCGTCGCGCACGGCCTGCAGGAAGGCATCCGTCACCCGGACCGAGTTGTTCGAGTTCTGGCCCGAGACGCTGACATAAGCCTCACTGTCCCAGTCCGTGTCATAGGTCGGGAATTCGATGCTGTCGAAGCCCTGGCGCGCGTATTGCAGCACGCGGTTGACATAGGTTTCCGGGATCATCGCGCGCTTGGCGGCGCGGATCGCGGATTTCAGCGCGTCGTTCCGGGCCGGGTCCGTCTCGCCGTCGCTGTCGCGGATGGCGGCGAAGATGTCGTTCAGCCGCGCCTCATGCGCCTTGGATCCGGCGACAAGGGAGGCGACCTTCTGTTCCTCGATGACCTTCCAGTTGATGAAGGCCTCGATGTCGGGGTGATCCATGTCGCAGATCACCATCTTGGCCGCGCGGCGCGTGGTGCCGCCTGACTTGATGGCGCCCGCCGCCCGGTCGCCGATCTTGAGGAACCCCATCAGGCCCGAGGACTTGCCGCCGCCCGACAGCCGTTCCCCTTCGCCGCGCAGGGACGAGAAGTTGGTGCCGGTGCCCGATCCGTATTTGAACAGCCGCGCCTCGCGGACCCACAGGTCCATGATGCCGCCTTCGTTCACCAGGTCGTCGCTGACCGACTGGATGAAGCAGGCATGCGGCTGGGGATGTTCATAGGCGCTGTCGGATTTCACCAGCTTGCCGGTCTTGTGATCGACATAGAAATGCCCTTGGCTCGGGCCGTCGATCCCGTAAGCCCAGTGCAGCCCGGTGTTGAACCATTGCGGGCTGTTCGGCGCGGCCATCTGGCGGGCCAGCATGAAGCGCATCTCGTCGTGATAGGCGCGGGCGTCTTCTTCGTTGGAAAAACACCCGCCTTTCCAGCCCCAATAGGCCCAGGCCCCGGCCAGCCGGTCAAAGACCTGCCGGGCGCTCGTCTCGCCGCCGTAACGCTGGTCGGCGGGCAGGGCGGCAAGCGCATCCTCATCGGCCACGCTGCGCCACAGGAACTCGGGCACGCCCTTTTCCTTGACGCGCTTCAGCGCCGCAGGGACGCCCGCCTTGCGGAAGTATTTCTGGGCGATCACGTCGCTGGCGACCTGGCTCCACCCTTGGGGGATTTCCACCTGGTCGTTGCGGAAGACGATCTTGCCGTCGGGATTGCGGATCTCGCTGGTGGTGGTCGTGAAGGCGATGTCGCCATAAGCGCCCCCGGCGAGGGTGGTAAAACGCCGTTCGATCTTCATGCCCGTAGCCTTTCCTATCGTCGTCCCCCAATCCGCGACTTGCGCCAGGCAGCAGACAGCCACCCCATCGCCATGGCGATGGATCCGGGCGGCGGCACCGCCCGTCGGTCGAAATCACGAAGCGACGGGCCTTGGTGATTGTCGATTCACCTTCCACCACATCTGGTATGACCAACGCCGCAGGCCACAAGATTGATCCTGTTTATGCGTCGATGCAACGAATCTTATCTGTGGATAACTGGCCGGATCCGGCTTGACTGGAACCTTGATGCGGAACCGCGGGATTCGCTCACAGCAAGGGCCGCGCAACTGTCTTCAACAGGGCTGGTGGGGCAATATTGCTGGCCTTGACAGGGACTTGGCGGGTCCATTCCCGCACTTGTCCACAGGGTTGTCCCAAGGTCATCCAACCCTTTTGCACAGCCGATGCAAATCTGCCACAAAGGGCCATGTTCAGCGCAGGGGATGGATCACGCCGCAGTCGGTGACGATCAGGTCCAGCACCTCATCGAACGGCCCTGCCGGGATCTCGGGCAGCTCCTGGACCGCGAAAGCCAGTCCGATGGCCGTCACGTCGCCCGTTTTGCGCAGCAATTGCAGGGTCCGGTCATAGTATCCGCCGCCATAGCCGATGCGGTTGCCCTGCCGGTCGAACCCGGCAAGCGGCACGATCAGCACCTGGGGCCGCAGGACGGGTTGCGAATCAGGCGGGTGCGACGTGCCGAAGGATCCGGGCACCAGGGCCTCGCCATTCCACTGGCGAAAGACCAGGGGCACGGCCTTGCCGGGAACCACCGGCAGGCACACCGGACCGTCATGGGCCTCCATGGCGGGGCGGGGGTCGGCCTCGTCCCGCATGGGCCAATAGCCGGACAGAACCTTGCCCCCATGCGGCGCCAGTGCCGCGATCAGATGCCGGTCCAGTGCGTTCTGATCGCCGCCTTGCGCACGGGCAGCCAAGGCGCGGGCGCGGAGGGCGGCCTTTTTGACATCGCTCATAGCAGGATCACCGTGGCCAGGCCTAGAAAGGCGAAGAAGCCCACCACGTCCGTCACCGTGGTCACGAAGGTGGGCGAGGCAAGCGCCGGGTCGGCCCCCAGCTTTTCCAGCGCCAGCGGCACCAGGATGCCCGCAAGCGCGGCGATCGTCAGGTTGATGATCATCGCCAGCCCGATCACCGCGCCCAGGCCGAAGTTGCCGAACCAGAAATAGGTGACGGTCCCGATGGCCAGCCCGAAGATCGCGCCGTTCAACAGGCCCACCACGACCTCGCGCCGGATGACGCGGACCGAATTGTCGCGGGTCAGGTCCTTGGTCGCCAGCCCGCGCACCGCCACCGTCAGCGTCTGCGTGCCCGCGTTCCCGCCCATGGAGGCCACGATCGGCATCAGCACCGCCAGCGCGACCAGTTGCGCGATCGAGCTTTCGAACAGCCCGATCACCGATGCCGCCGCGACCGCCGTCAGGATGTTGGTGGCAAGCCAGGGCACGCGCTGCCGTGCGGTCTGCATCACGCTGTCGGTCAGGCTCGATTCCTCGCCCACGCCTGCCAGCAGCAGGATGTCCTCCTCGTGTTCCTCGTCCAGGACGGCCATGGCGTCGTCGATGGTGATGATGCCCACCAGCCGGTCGTCGCGGTCCACCACGGGGGCGGAAATCAGGTGATACTGGTTGAAGACATAGGCCACGTCCGCTTCCTCGGCGAAGGCGCTGATGGTGCGGAAGCTGTCCTCGGTGATGTCGCGCAGGGGCGTCGCGTGGCTTGATGCCAGCAGGCGGCCCAGCGTGACATAGCCCAGGGGATGGCGGCGCGGATCGACCAGGACGATGTGATAGAACTGCTCGGGCAGCCATTCCTCGGTTTGCAGGAAAGCCACGGCCTCGCCCACGGTCCAGTGTTCGGGCGCGGTGACGACCTCGGACTGCATCAGGCGGCCGGCGGAATATTCGGGATAGGCCAGCGACTGCTGGACGGCGGCGCGGTCGGTGGCGTCAAGCGCGGCCAGGATTTCCTGGCGCTCTGGCTCGTCCATGTCCTCGACAAGGTCCACGACGTCGTCGCTGTCCATTTCGCGGACGGCTTCGGCGACGACCTCGGGGGGCAACTGCTCGATCACCTCGTCGCGGATCGCCTCGTCGATCTCGGACAGGATCTCGCCGTCGATCTCGCCGCTGTAAAGGCTCAGGAAGGCGCGGCGGCCGGCGGGGGGCAGGCGTTCGATGATGTCGGCGATGTCGGCGCCGTGCATCGGTTCCAGCAGGACGTTCAGCCGTTCCGCATCGCCCGCCTGGACGGCGTCGTCGATCTGGTCCAGCAGTTCCTGCCGGGGCAGGAATTCGTCCTCGGCGGCCTGCTGGTCGGGGATCTGGTCGGTCATGCGGCCCCCCCGTTCAGCAAGGCCAGCGCAGCCCGGTGCAGTTCGGCCGAGGCCGCCGCGATGACCTGGCCCCCCTGATGCGCGGGGCCGCCCTGCCAGTCGGTGACGATCCCGCCCGCCGCCTGGACCACCGCAAGCGGACCGGCGATGTCATAGGATTGCAGCCCCGCCTCGATCACCAGATCCACCTGGCCCAAGGCCAGCAGGCCATAGGCATAGCAATCAAGGCCATAGCGCGTCAGACGCACCTGGCCGGACACGCGGCGAAAGGCCTCGGCCTCGGCCGGGGTGCCGACTTCGGGATAGGTCGTCAGCAACGTCGCCTGCGCCAGATCGACCCTGCGGACAGCCAGGGGATATTCGCCGGAATCCGTGACAAGCCGCGCCCGGCCTAGCCCCCCTTCGAACCGTTCGCGGGTATAGGGCTGGTCGATCAGGCCGTAACGGATGTCCCGGCCGTCCGACACTCCGATCAGAACCCCCCAACTGGCTGCGCCGCACAGGAAGGCCCGGGTGCCGTCGATGGGATCCAGGATCCAGGTCAGGCCGCTGGTGCCTTCGGTCGCGCCGTATTCCTCGCCCAGGATGGCGTCATCGGGGCGCAGCCGGGCCAGCACGTCGCGCATGGCGCGTTCGGCGGCGCGGTCGGCTTCGGTCACGGGATCGAAGCCCGTCTGCCATTTGTTGTCGGCGGCAAGGCCCGTGCGGAAGAACGGCAAAATGGCCGCGCGCGCGGCATCGGCCATCTGATGCGCCGCATTGATGATGTCCTGCGCGTCCTGCATCGCCGCCCCCTGCTTGGTTTCCACCGACAGGACTAGCGCGAACGGCATTGGCCTGCCAGTGGGGGGCAGACAGGCAAAGGCGCGGGTTGACCCCGCGCCCGTCGCGTCAGGCGGCGTCGGACAGGACGCGGGCCAGTTCGAAGATCTGGCGGCGCTGCGCCACCGGCATGGTGTAATAGGCGCGCACCAGTTGCAGCGCCTCTTTGTCCGCCAGGATGTCGCCCGCGATGTTTTCGGGCACATCGCCTTCGTGCAGCCCTTCGAAGAAGAAGCTGACGGGCACGTCCACCGCGCGGGCAATATCCCACAGCCGGGATGCCGAGACGCGGTTCATCCCGGTTTCGTATTTCTGGATCTGCTGGAACTTGATACCAACCTTGTCGGCCAGTTGTTGTTGGGTCATTCCGATCATCCAGCGACGATGCCGGATACGCTTGCCAACATGAACATCAACACCGTGTTTCATCGTTACCACCTCATGCAATCTAAGGAAGCACTAGCTTAACCTTTCTCAATTTTCGAGTGTTAAACTGGTTAACGGCCCCGTTCCTGACCAAAAAGACAGGTCTGCCACCGCTGTTGTCCGGCCCAGATAAGAGGATGAAGGATTTGACGAAAACTTCCGCGACAGTCGGTTTAGACGAAATCCGAATCGCCGTGGTCAGACAACTGGGGGATGATCCGGTCGTCGAACGGCAGGCCGCGCCGCAACCGGGGCCGGACCGGGTTCTGGTCCGGCTGCGCGCGGCGGCGCTGAACTTCGCCGATCTTCTGAAGGCGCGCGGAGAATACCAGGAACGCCAGGATCCGCCCTTCGTCCCCGGCTTGGAAGGTGCGGGGGAAATCCTGTGGGCCCCGCCGGGCAGCGGCTTTGGCCCCGGCGACCGTGTCGCCGTCCTAGCGGCGGGAACGATGGCCCAGACGATCGCGGTCCCATCCGCCGCCTGCACCGCCATCCCAGACGCCATGACCTTCGAGCAGGCGGCCGGTTTCCAGATCGCTTATGGCACCAGCCATCTGGCCCTTGCCGCCCGCGCGCACCTGAAGGCCGGCCAGACCCTGGCGGTCCTGGGCGCGGCGGGCGGGGTCGGCCTGACGGCGGTCGAGATCGGGCGGGCCATGGGCGCCCGCGTCATCGGCGTAGCGCGGGGGCAGGATCGGCTGGACACGGTGCGTGCGGCGGGCGCCGATGTCGCGATCGACAGCGCCGGATGCGCCGACCTGAAAGGCGCGCTGCGGGATCTGGGCGGCGTCGATGTCGTCTATGACGCCGTGGGCGACAGCGCCGGAGAGGCCGCCTTCCGCGCCCTGAACCCCGGCGGGCACTTCCTGGCGATCGGATTTGCGGGCGGCAGGCCCCCGGTGCTGCCCCTCAACCATGCGCTGGTCAAGAACATCTCGATCCACGGCTTCTATTGGGGCGGCTATGCCAGGCTGGATCCGCAGGCGGTGTCGGACAGCATGGCAAGCTTGTTCCGCATGTTCCGGGACGGCAGGCTGGCGCCGGTGGTGGGGCAGGTCATGGCCTTGGACCGCATCGCCGAAGCCTTCGACCTGCTGCGCAGCCGCAGATCGGTGGGCAAGATCGTCGTGACCTTGTAACATCTGCGTAAAGCAGTGGGGATCCGATCCCTTAACGGCATTGAATCACGGGCGTATCATGCCAATATGATGCCCATAAACCGGCAGGCGCCGGCACGCCTCTAGAGGGAGAGATTGATGGCAGATTACAACACTTACCGCACCACGCAGAGCGTCGGCGCCCGTCAAGGGGTGATCGACGAAGGGCTGCGGGCCTATATGAACAAGGTTTATGGGCTGATGGCGGTCGGCATGGGTGTAACCGCCGTCGCCGCCTATGGCATCAGCACCGCCGCCGTGGACGCGTCGGGACAGCTGACCCAGCTGGGAACGGCTCTTTACGCCTCGCCCCTGAAATGGGTGGTCATGTTCGCCCCGCTGCTGGTGGTCTTCGCCTTCGGCGCCGCGCTCAACCGCTTGTCGGTGCAGGCGGCGACGATGCTGTTCTATGGCTTCGCGGCGCTGATGGGCGTCTCGATCAGCTCGATCTTCCTTGTCTTCACCGGAACCTCGATCGTGCAGACCTTCCTGGTGACGGCCATCGCCTTCGCGGGCCTGTCGCTGTGGGGCTATACCACGAAGAAGGACATCTCGGGCTGGGGCAGCTTCCTGATCATGGGCGTGATCGGCCTGATCGTGGCCTCGATCGTGAACATCTTCCTGCAATCCTCGGCGATGCAGTTCGCGATCTCGGTCCTGGGCGTGCTGATCTTTGCGGGCCTGACCGCCTATGACACGCAGAACATCAAGAACACCTATCTGCAAATGGCCGGTTCGGACCGCGACTTCCTGGGCAAGACCGCCATCATGGGCGCCTTGCAACTGTACCTGGACTTCCTGAACCTGTTCATGTTCCTGCTGCAGTTCTTGGGCAACCGCGAGTGATCTGCGCAACAGCCTGACAGCATCAACCCCCGCCCGACCGGCGGGGGTTTTTCATTGGAGAACCTCCAACAGGGCCGGACCTGTCATGGCAGGGTGCGTTCCATTGCCGACATATGGCCGAGGAGCAAGGCGCAGGTGATTGGCCTGCCCCCGGGGATGGGCTAAGCCCGCCGCCAGAATCATGACAAGAGAAGACGATGGGCTATTTTCCAACCTGGCGCCCGGCAACCGGCGCGACTGTTCTTCCTGATGAGAAACTGCCACTGGCCGCTGCCGTCCCGATGAGCGTGCAGCACCTGCTGGCCATGTCGGGATCGACGATCCTGGCGCCGCTGATCATGGGCTTCGACCCGAATGTCGCGGTGTTCTTTTCCGGCATCGGCACGCTGCTGTTCTTCTTCATCACCGGGGGGCGGGTGCCCAGTTACCTGGGATCGTCCTTCGCCTTCATCGCCGTGGTCATGGCCGCGACCGGCTTTGCCGGAGGCGGGGCCAACCCGAATATCGGCGTGGCCCTGGGAGGGATCATCGCGGCGGGGCTGGTTTATGCACTGATCGGGCTGGTGGTGATGGCGGCCGGGACAGGCTGGGTGGAACGGCTGATGCCGCCCGCCGTGACAGGGGCCATCGGCGTGTCCATCGGGCTGAACCTGGCCCCGGTGGCCGTGGGGCAGTTGAAGGGCAGCATGGCGCATCTGTCCATCGCGCTTGCGACGGTGCTGTGCATGGCGATGGTGTCTGCCTATGGCGGTCGGACCACGCGGCGCATCGCGGTGCTGATCGCGCTTGCCTTCGGCTATGGGCTGGTGCTGGTCCTTGGCAACGGCGCGGGCATCGTGCCGGGCATCGACTTCGGCCGGGTCGGGCAGGCGGCATGGTTCGGCATTCCCAACTTCACCGCGCCAGAGTTCGACTGGACCGCGATCAGCATGATCGCCCCCGTCGCCGTCGTCCTGGTGGCCGAGAACCTGGGCCATATTAAGGCGCTTGGGTCGATCACCGGGCAGAACATGGACCGCTATATCGGGCGCGGCTTTCTGGGCGACGGGCTTGCCACGATGATCGCTGGGGCAGGGGGCGGGACCGGGGTCACGACCTATGCCGAAAACATCGGCGTCATGGCGATGACCAAGGTCTATTCGACGCTGATCTTTCCGATGGCCGCCGCCATCGCGATCCTGCTGGGCCTGTCGCCCAAGTTCGGGGCGATCCTGCAGACGATCCCCGCACCCGTCCTGGCGGGGCTGGCGGTGTCGGTCTTCGGCCTGATCGCCAGCGCCATGGCGCGCATCTGGGTCGATAACCGCGTGGATTTTTCCGACCCGCGCAACCTGTTCACCGTGGGCGTGGCGCTGATCCTGGGGGCGGGCGATTTCACCGTCAACATCGGCGGCTTTGCCCTGGGCGGGATCGGCACGTCGACCTTTGCGGCGCTTGCGATCTATCAGCTTCTGGGGATCGGGCGCGACCGGCGCGCCTGACCATCAGGCCTCGGCAAGCTGCGAGACCAGCAGCTTGTCGATCCGCCGGCCGTCCAGGTCCACGACCTCGATCTGCCAGCCCGATACGGTGACGCGCGCGCCCACGTCGGGCAGAACGCCCGCCCGGTCCAGCACAAGGCCCGCGACGGATTCGTATCCGCGATCCTCGGGCAGGGTGATGCCGATCATTTCCGCGAATTCGTCGGCGGGCATCCAGCCCGCGACCAGCCAGCTGCCATCCTCGCGCTGGGTGGCCTTGGGCTCGTCGTCGCCGGGTTCGGGGAAATCGCCCGCGATCGCCTCCAGCAGGTCCATGGCGGTGATCACGCCCTCGAAATGGCCGTATTCGTCATAGACCAGCAGCATATGGGCAGGGCTGGCCTTCAATTCCTCGATCACGTTCAGCGCGGGCAGGCCTTCGCGGATCACCGGAACCTCTTGCACCAGGGGGCGCAGGTCCGTCACATCCTCGATCATCAGGTCGCGCAGGGTGATGACGCCGATGATCTCGTCGTCCGAACCGTCGCGCACCAGCAGGCGCGACCGGCGGCTGTCGCGGAACCGTTGCAGCACATCCGCGGCCGGTTCGTTCACATCCACGGATTCGACCTCGTGCCGGGGCGTCATCAGACCGCGCGCGGTCCGATCGGCGATGCGCATGACGCCCGCGATCATCTCGGTCTCGGCGGGTTCGATCACGCCTGCGGTGCGGGCCTCGGACAGCATCACCCGGATTTCCTCGTCCGAGATGCCGCGCTCGGATTCGCCGGACTGTCCCAGAAGCCGCAGGACGATGTTGCCGGACTTGTCGAGGATCCAGACGATGGGCGCGGCGATGCGCGAGATGAACAGGATCAGCGGGGAAATGCGCACCGCCACCCCTTCGGGCGACCGCAGGGCGATCTGCTTGGGAACCAGTTCGCCGACGATCAGCGACAGATAGGTGATCAGCACCACCACGCCGCCCACGCCAAGCGTTTGTGCCAGGGCGGGGGACAACCCGCAGTCGATCAGCGCGGCGGACAGGCGCGCGCCCAGCGTCGCGCCGGAAAAGGCGCCCGACAGCACGCCCACCAGGGTGATGCCGATCTGGACGCTGGACAGGAAGCGGCCCGGTTCGGTTCCCAGATCAAGGGCGATTTCGGCGCCGCGGCTGCCTTCGGCCGCCATGACCTTCAGCCGTGCGGGCCGGGCCGATACGATGGCCAGTTCGGACATGGCCAGAACGCCGTTGAACATCGTCAGAAGCAGGACGATGATGATTTCCAGAAGCATCGGGTCTCTTTATCCAGCAGGTCGGGCTTTTCGCAATCTGCACGAAGCGCGAGGCAGTGCAAAGCCTTGAAGGTGATCTGCCGGATCGAATCGGCAAAACAAGGCGCCGTCGGGGGCGCCTTGCCATTGTCGGTGTTATTCGCCGGCGGGATGGGATTGGGCCCGTTCGGCCTTGTCCCCGGTGGTTTTCCACAGCGAATAGACCACGCCCACGCCCAGGATCGCGAAGGTGATGCCCAGCGACCAGGTCGGCGGAAACTTTTCCCAGCCCATCAGGTCGGCGATGAAGATCTTGGATCCGATGAAGACCAGCAGGATCGACAGCGCGTATTTCAGATAGGCGAAGCGGTGCAGGATCGCCGACAGCGCGAAATACAGCGCCCGCAGGCCAAGGATCGCGAAGATGTTCGACGTATAGACGATATAGGGGTCGGTCGTGATCGTGAACACGGCGGGCACCGAATCGACGGCGAAGACCAGGTCTGCGATCTCGATCATCACAAGCGCCATCAGCAGCGGCGTGCCAAAGCGCACCAGCTTGCCGGTCTTGGGATCGGCCTGCTTGACGACGAACTTGTTGCCGTGAAGCTGATCGGTGATGCGGAGATGCTTGCGCATGAAGCGCACCAGCCTGTTGCCCTCCAGGTCATGGGACGCTTCTTTCACGAACATCATCTTGATGCCCGTGAAGATCAGGAAGACCGCGAACAGGTACAGCACCCACTGATAGTTCGCCACGATCGTCGCGCCCAAGCCGATCATGATCGCGCGCAGCACGATGACGCCCAGGATACCCCAGAACAGCACCCGGTGCTGGTATTCGCGGGGAATGGCGAAGAAGCCGAAGATCAGCGCGATGACGAAGATGTTGTCCATCGCCAGCGTCTTTTCGACCACGAATGCCGTCAGGTACTGGGCCGCCGGTTCGGTCCCCATCTGCCAATAGACGAAGCCGGAAAAGGCGACGCCTAGAACGATGTACATCGCCGACATGCGCAGGCTTTCGGCGATGCCGATTTCCTTGCTGTCCTTGTGCAGGACGCCCAGGTCGAATGCCAGAAGGGCGATCACCACGCCCAGAAACAGCAGCCACATCCACAGCGGCTTGCCCAGAAATGCGAGTAGAAGAAGTTCCATATGCCCTCATCGTTGCTGATGTGCATCGATGCCAAGGGCTTCGCCAGGTCAGGGCCACTTTGCATCGAGGCACGCTCGATGCGGTCCGACATCACGGCCTTTCCGCCGTCAGAGGGGCCCGGTCCCGCTGGGTATTCACGTGACATGACCGGTTCTGTATTTCAAGGGTCGCGACGAAAATTTTGTGCAGGCGAAGGGGTGAAACCGTGAACGGACCGGGAAATGACGCATCGGCGACATGGCTGCACGATCCCGCGCACCGTCAATTCCTGATCCGGGATGCAAAGCGGGCGCTGGATTTCTTCGATGCCAGCGCGGTGCCGGACGGCCTTGCGGCCCTCGATCGGGCAGGGCGGCCGCTGGGCGACGGTGTGCTGGAACTGCATGTCACGACGCGGCTGGTCCATTCCTATGGCCTGGGTCAGCTTGCCGGGCGGCGCGATGGGGCAGGGATCATCGACCGGGGGATGGATCTGCTGTGGCGCAAACATCGCGACGCGCGGCACGGCGGCTTTGTCTGGGCGCTGCGGGACGGGGCGGTCGCAGAGGGCACGAAGCTGGCTTATGGGCAAGTCTTCGTGCTGCTGGCGGCCTCCACGGCGAAGCTGGCGGGCCATCCCGATGCCGACCGCCTTTTGGCCGATGCCGCGCAGGTGCTGGAGGATCGGTTCTGGGACCGCCAGGCCGGGCTGTTTCGCGACGAATTCACCCGCGATTGGCAGCCTTTTTCCACCTATCGTGGGATGAACGCCAACATGCACGGGGTCGAGGCGCTGCTGGCCGCCTTCGAGGCCGTGGGCGAAGGCGAATACCTGCGCCGCGCGGGCGGGATCCTGGATTTCTTCATCGCCGGGCAGGCGGCCGCGAATGGCTGGCGCATCCCGGAACATTATGACGACCGCTGGCGCCCCGATCCCGGCTACGAGGGCAACCCGATGTTCCGTCCGGCAGGCACCACCCCCGGCCATTCGTTCGAGATGGCGCGCCTGCTGCTGCAATACTGGGACCTGGCGGGCCGCCCGGACAATGCTGCGCCAACCCAGGCGCGGATGCTGGTCGAAACCGCGCTGCGCGATGCCTGGCTGGAACGGGGCGGGCTGGCCTATACGCTGGATGCGGGGGGACGCGTGGCCCGCGCCGACCGTTACTGGTGGCCCGTGACCGAGGCGATCGGTGCCCTTGCGGCGCTGATCAAGCTGGATCCGCAGCCCCAGGACGAGGACTGGTATCGCCGTTTGTGGCGTTTTGCCGATGCGCATCTGATCGACCACGACCGCGGCGGCTGGTTCCCCGAACCGAGTGGGCCGACCGGCGGACAGTTCCAGGGCAAGCCCGACATCTATCATGCCTTGCAGGCGGATCTGTTTCCCCTGGTCGGGGGCCTTTCCCGACAGGCGCAGGCCCTGGCGAACACAAAACCGCTAAAATCGTGATGCGGGGGTGTAATCCGGGGCGCAGCGTTTATCTGTCACGCTGACAGACAGCCAAGGGGTGCGACAACGGAATGGGGCAAGAAGACGGTTTCGCGGGTCCGATCCTGCATTTTCGGGGCTGCGATACCCAGGGTCTGCGCCTTGCCGCCATCACCATCCGCCCTCGGGACGCCGGTGCGCCCGGACCCGTGCGCGTCCAGGGCGGCGACATCGCGCCGGTGCTGCTGGCGCAGGTGGCGGATCTGTCGATCTGGCGGCACGATTTCACCCTGGCCCTGAGCGAGGCGGGCTATCACCTGGACGGGCGCGACCATCCGGTCGCCACCCGGCTGGACGGCGACATCCGCATCGCCTTCGTGTCCTGCAACGGCGAGGAAAACGGCGATCTGGACCGTGACCGGGCCGAACGCGATTTGATGTGGGCGCGCCTGGCGGACGATCACGCCCGCGCGCCCTTTGCCCTGCTGCTGCAAGGCGGCGACCAGATCTATGCCGACGAGGCGACGCATGGCCACCCCTTGTCCGAATCCTGGCCCGACCGCCTTCCCGCCGATCCTTCGCCCGCCGATCTGGACAGCCTGACCCGGCACCTGGAGCGGCGTTTTGCCGAACGCTACATGATGGTTCTTGCGGCCGAAGGCTGTGCGGATCTGTTCGCAAGCGTGCCGTCGCTGTCGGTCTGGGACGATCATGACATCTGCGACGGCTGGGGATCGCTGCCCGAAAGCCGCACGTCATCGGCGGTGGGACAGGCACTGTTTCGCGTGGCGCGGCGGATGTATCTGCTGTTCCAGCACGGCGCGACCGACAAGGATGTGCCGGCGCTGTTCATGGATCCGACGGGGCATAACCTGGGATGGCGGCGCGACCTTCCTGGGGTGACGCTGTTCGCGCCCGACCTGCGGTCCGAACGCCACCGGCACCGGGTGATGGGGGATGGGGGCTGGAAGGCGGTCGAAGCGCTGCAGCCCACGGGCGATCACGTCTTCATGGTGTCCAGCGTGCCCCTGCTGGGGCCGCGCCTGTCGCTGATGGAATCGCTGATGATGGTGATCCCCCGGATGCAGCATTACGAGGACGACCTGCGCGACCAATGGCAAAGCCACGCGCATCGCGACGAATGGCGGCGGATGCTGGCCGAGGTCCTGCGGATGCGCAAGGCGGCCCCGGTGACGGTGCTGTCGGGCGAAATCCACCTGGCGACGCGGGCCGAGATGGGACCCGAGGCCACGCGCGTCCACCAGCTTGTCGCCTCGGGCATCTCGCATCGCGCGCCGCCCAAGGCCTATGCCCGCGCCCTTGGCCTGTTCGCGGGCCTGGGCGATGCGCCCTTGCAGGGCCACCCGATCCGCATCAAGCCGCTGCCGGGCCAAAGGCACCGCTATGTGGCCGAACGCAATTTCCTGACGCTGGATCGCCGCGACGGACGGTGGCAGGCGGTCTGGCATCTGGAAGACAGCGGGCCCACGCCGCCCCTGGCCCTGGATTAACGTTCCAGGATCAGCAGATCGCCTTCAAAGCTGACCCGCGCGAAGGTCCGCAGATAGGACATGCCCAGCAGCGACCCGTCCAGATCCGCGCCGATCACGAAGGCGCGGACGTTCCGGTCAACGATGTCGCCGATCTCGATCCTGTCGATGGTGACGGGGGCCGTCTCGACCCGGCCGTTCGCGGTCATGGCCGTGCCGACATAGGCCAGGTCGTCGGGATCCAGCCCCACGCGGCGCGCATCCGCCGGGCCAAGCGCGATGGATGATGCGCCCGTATCGACCATGAAGCGCACCTCCTGCCCGTTGACCGTGGCGGTCAGGTGGAAATGGCCGTCGCGGCCGACCGGAATTTCGATCCGCCCGCTTTCCAGCACCTGCTGGACCGGGGCGTCGCCCTCGATCCACCAGTTCGCGGCCAGGGTGGCGCCCGCAAAGATCACCACCCAAAGGATCAACTGGCGCAGCACCCGCCCGCCGCGGCCCGCCAGTTCGAAGACCATCGCGCCCCCGATCACCAGCAGAAGCGCGCCGTAATAGACAAGCTGCATCGTGTCGTCGCTGGTCATGGAAACAGCCCCGATCCCTTCAGCCCGTCGATGACGAACTGCACCGACAGCGCCGCCAGCAGCATGCCCAGAAGCCGGGTGACCACCATCACGCCCGTCCGTCCAAGCGCGTGCGCCAGGGGTGTGGCGATGACGAACAGCGCCATGGCGATGACCAGGACGGACAGCATCACCAGGTTCACAATCACCATATGGCCGATGCCCGGCGCCTCGCCCATCAGCAGGATCATCGAGGCAAGCGCGCCAGGCCCCGCCAAGAGCGGCATGGCCAGCGGAAAGACGGACGGATCGTGATGCAGGGGATCGCCGTCGCCCTGATTCTCGCGCCGTTCGGTGCGGCGTTCGAACAGCATGTCCAGCGCGGTCAGAAACAGCAGCAGGCCCCCGGCGATGCGAAAGGCGGAAATCGAGATGCCGATGGCCCCCAGGATCGACTCGCCCGCGAAGCCGAAGATCATCATCAGCACGGCGGCGATCAGCAGGGCGCGCGCCCCGATGCGGCGCCGCTGCGCCGCCGTCATGCCCGGCGTCAGGGCGATGAAGACCGGCGCAAGACCGACAGGGTCGATCACCACGAACAGGGTCACGAAAGCGGTGAGGTAAAGCGACAGATCCATGCGTGCTTATGGCCTGCACGCCCGGCTCTGCCAAGCCGGGCGGCGGGGGACGGCCTTTTCAAAATAGCGTCAGTTTGTTTCAGATTAATGAAGAAGGCCCCGAATCATGGCAGTTGGGCTTTCGCTGCGGTGGCATAGGGCCTATATTCCGCAGATTGGTTGAACCCAGGCCCCGGCCTGGCCCTGGAACTGGAGAACTGAAATGCACATGCCGTCCCCCATGGCACTGCTTGTTATCGCCATCGTGGTCCTGGTCCTGTTCGGCCGCGGCAAGGTTTCCTCGCTGATGGGCGAATTCGGCAAGGGCATCACCGCCTTCAAGAAGGGCCTGAACGACGGCACCTCGGAAGCCGATGCGGAACGCAATGCCAGCCTGGACAAGCCGGTGCAGCCCATCCAGCCGGTCCAACCCGTCCAGCCGGTTCCGGGCACCGAAGCCCGCGACGTGACCCCTTCGAACGAACCCCGCGTGTGATCCCGAAACCGGGACGGGGGTTCCAGAATGCTTGATGTCGGGTGGAGCGAACTGCTGCTGATCGGTGTCGTCGCGCTGATCGTCATCGGTCCCGAGGATTTGCCGAAGCTGTTTCATACCCTGGGCCGGATCACGGCGCGGGCGCGGTCCATGGCGCGGGAATTCACAAGCGCGATGGAGGATGCAGCCAAGGGCAGCGGCATCAGCGAGGCGACCAAGGATCTGAGGGATCTGAAGAACCTGACATCCAAGAAGTCGCTGGGCCTGGATGCCCTGGACCGGGCCGCGACACGGTTCGAGGAGTGGGATCCCAGGTCCAGCCTGGACAAGGCCGTGCGCCCCAAGCCCGATCCGGCGGCGCCCGTTCCCCCCGCCGACACCCGGCCCATGGACGCGCCCCCCGTGCCCGCCCCCATGCAGGCCGCAAACGAACCTGCCGCCGCCCCGATTTCGGACACCTCGCGCCGCATCGCCGGTGTCCGCCGCTCGGACATGAAGGACCAATAAGTGTCATCGCAGAATGTCGATGAGCTGGACGACAGCTCGGCCCCGCTGATCGAGCATCTCAAGGAACTGCGCAGCCGCTTGATCTGGTCCGCGCTGGCCTTCGTGGTGGCGATGGTCCTGTGCTATCTGGTCTGGAACCCGATCTACAACTTCCTGACCAAGCCGATCTGCGCCGCGCTGGAAGATCGCGGGCAGGAATGCGGGCTGATCCTGCTGAAGCTGCAGGAAGGCTTTACCGTGGCCCTGCGGATTTCCTTCTTCGGCGGCTTCATCCTGGCCTTTCCGGTCATCGCCTATCAATTGTGGCGCTTCGTGGCGCCCGGCCTGTACCGCAGCGAAAAGCGGGCCTTCCTGCCGTTCCTGGTGGCATCCCCGGTGATGTTCGCCATCGGGGCGGCATTCGCCTATTACGTCATCCTGCCGATGGTGTTCTCGTTCTTCCTGGGCTTCCAGCAGGGCCCGCTGGCGCTGCCGGACGATCCCGCCGGGGTCGAGGCATCGACGAACACCGATCTTGCCGGCATCGTCTTCCAGGGGTCGGTCAGCGAATACCTGAACCTGACGACCCGCTTCATCCTGGCCTTCGGGCTGTCGTTCCAGTTGCCGGTGGCGCTGGCCCTGATGGGGCGCGCGGGGCTGGTGTCCGCCCAGACGCTTGCCAGCACGCGCCGCTATGCCGTGGTGCTGATCCTGACGCTGGCCGCCTGTCTGACGCCGCCCGACGTGGGCAGCCAGCTTGTGCTGTTCTCGGTCGTCTATGGGCTTTACGAGATTTCGATCCAGGTGGTCCGGCAGATCGAGAAATCGCGCGAAAAGGAACTTCGCGCCCAGGGACTATGGGACGAAGACGCCTGATGCCCGATGATCTGCGCCGCATCGCCGAGGCGTTGGAACGCCTGGCCCCACCCCCTGTGCCCGCGCCCAGCTTCACGGAAGCCACGGCCTATGTCTGGCATCCCGATCCCGACCGCCTTGAACCTGTCGATGTGGTGGACCGGGTCGATCTGGTCCAGTTGATCGGCATCGACCGCGCCAAGCAGATCCTGCTGGACAACACCTTGCAATTCGCGCGCGGCTTTGGCGCGAACAATGCCCTGCTGTGGGGCGCGCGGGGAATGGGCAAGTCGTCGCTGGTCAAGGCGGTCCACGCCGAGGCGGTGGCCGAAGGCCTGCCCCTGGTCCTGGTCGAGATAGCGCGCGACGACCTGGGTTCGGTCGGGCGGCTGCTGGCGATCCTGGGCCGCGCCACGGACAAGCGGTTCCTGCTGTTCTCGGACGACCTGTCCTTCAGCCATGACGATACGCAATACAAGTCGCTGAAGGCCGTGCTTGACGGCGGGATCAGCGGCCGACCCGCGAACGTGATCCTTTATGCCACGTCGAACCGCCGCCACCTGATGCCCCGCGACATGATCGACAACGAACGCGCCACCGCCATTCATCCCGGCGAGGCGGTCGAGGAAAAGGTATCCCTGTCCGACCGCTTCGGGCTGTGGCTGGGTTTCCACCCTTGTTCCCAGGACGAATATCTGGCGATGGTGCGGGGCTATTGCGAGGCTTACGGGCTGGCCATCGAAGCCGATGCCCTGCGGGCCGAGGCGATCGAATGGCAGGCCACGCGCGGCGGCCGGTCGGGCCGGGTGGCCTGGCAGTTCTTCACCGATCTGGCGGGCCGGCACGGAATCGCCGTCTAGAGGCCGCAGGGTTCAGGTCGATGCACAGGACGGCAGTGCGTCGGTCATGTTCCCCGCAAAGTCGTCTGTCGCTTTCATCCATGACCTTCGGCGCGCGTCCAGTTCCGGCGTCGATGCTGCGGTGTTAGATCACGGCCAGCCTGGATCCGGCCTTGGGCGATGTCCCGCTGCGACAACGACGCTGCGGGGTCAGCCAGCCTTCCCGATTGATTTACGTTGACTGGGGTTCTTGCCGCAAGGTCCTTGCTTGCAGCCTGCGAAATCCCTGCCTAATTTCCTGCGATCATTCCGGTTCTTCGGGCGCGCACGACCATGACAGATCTGTCCTCCCCTTCTTCCTGGCCTGTGGGCGGCGGCGTCTGCGGCGACCTTGTGCGGGAATTCGACTGGTCGCGCACATCGCTGGGTCCGATCGACCAATGGCCGCAGCACCTGCGGATCAAGGTCAATTCGCTGGTCAATTCCCCCATCCCGCAGGTGCTGATGTGGGGACCGGATCATGTGATGATCTACAACGACGGCTATGTCGAGATCGCCCGGAACTATCACCCCCGCGCCCTGGGCGGCAGGGTTCCCGACATCTGGCCCGAGATCTGGGACTGGAACCGCGCCATCCTGGAACGCGGCCTGCGCGGCGAGGTTCAGGCCTTCCGCGAACAGCGCATGGTCCTGCACCGCGACGGCCACCCCGAGGAAGTGGTCTTCGACCTGTTCTATACGCCGATCTATGACGACACCGGCATCCGCGTGGATGGTGTGCTGTGCACGGTGCTGGACATCACCCAGTCCGTCCGCGCGCGCGAGGCGCTGGCGGAAAGCCGGGCGGAACTTTACCACCTGTCCGACGCCCTGCCGATCCTGGTGGCGTTCCTGGACAAGTCGCTGGTCTTCCGGTTCGCCAACCAGTGCTATCTCGAGGTGTTCGGCATCGGCCATGACCAGGTGATCGGCAAGCGGATCGGGGATATCCTGGGATCCGCCCAGGCCGCCCTGACCGAGGACATGCTGAACCGTGCCCTTCTGGGCGAAACGGTGAATGTCGATGCGACCGTTCGCCTGCCGGGGGACCGTCCCCGCGCCTTCGAGATGCGCTGCCTGCCCCGGAAGTCGGGAGAGGACCGGATCGACGGCGTTTACATGATCCTGATCGACATCGAGGATCGCAAGCAGACCGAGAACCAGTTGCGCGACAGCAACGACCGCTTCCACGCCGCCGTGGATGCGATCCACAGCGTCTTGTGGACCAACAGCGCCGATGGGCGGATGATCGGCGAACAGCGGGGCTGGGCCGCGCTGACCGGCCAGGGTTTCGACGATTATCAGGAATACGGCTGGGCGGATGCCGTTCATCCCGACGACCGCGCGCCCACCATCGCGGCCTGGCACCAGGCGCTTGCCGGGCAGACGACCTTCGAATGGGAACACCGGGTGCGATGCGCGGACGGGGAATACCGCATCTTCGCCATCCGCGCCGTGCCCACGCTGAACGACCGGGGCGAGATCAGGGAATGGGTCGGCGTTCATACCGACATCACCGAACAGCGCCTGACCGAGGCGCAATTGCAGGCCCAGGCCGAGGATTTGCAGCGCCAAGTCGCGCATCGCCAGCGGGCCGAGGAACAGCTGCGCCGCCTGAACGAGACGCTGGAAGCCCGCGTCGCCGACGAGATCGACCGGCACCGCACCACGGAACAGGCCCTGCACCGGTCGCAGAAGATGGAATCCATGGGCCAGCTGACCGGCGGCGTGGCGCATGATTTCAACAATCTGCTGCAGGTGATCGCCGGGAACCTTCAGATGCTGGCCAAGGACGTGGAGGGCAATGCCAAGGCCGGGCAGCGGGTCGAAAACGCCCTGTCGGCCGTTGCGCGCGGGGCCAAGCTTGCCAGCCAGCTTCTGGCCTTCGGCCGCCGCCAGCCCCTTGAGCCGCGGGTGATCCAGCCCTGCCGCCTGGTGAACGAGATGGACGAGATGCTGCGCCGTTCCCTGGGCGAGGCGATCGAGGTCGAGGTGATCGTGCCCGAGGGCCTGTGGAACATCTGCGTGGATCGCGCCCATCTGGAAAGCGCGCTTCTGAACCTAGCGATCAATGCCCGCGACGCGATGGACGGGCCCGGCCGCCTAACCATCGAGATGTCGAACACGCAACTGGACCATGCCTATGCGGCGACGGCGGGCGATGTCCAGGCCGGGGACTATGTGATGCTGGCCGTGACCGACACCGGCTGCGGCATGAGCCCCGAGGTGCTGGAGCGGATCTTCGATCCCTTCTATTCCACCAAGCCCGAAGGGCGCGGCACGGGTCTGGGCATGTCGATGGTCTATGGGTTCGTGAAGCAATCGGGGGGGCACGTGTCGGTCTATAGCGAAGTGAACGAAGGAACGACCGTGCGCATCTATCTGCCCCGTTCAGACAGCGACGAGGAAACCGACGCCCCGCAGTTCGACGGGCCCGTCGTGGGTGGTTCCGAAACCATCCTTGTGGTCGAGGATGACGAGGCGGTGCGTGCCACCGTGGTCGATCTGCTGGGATCGCTGGGCTATAACGTGCTGACCGCGCGGGACTCGCAAGCGGGGCTGGCCGTTGTCGAAAGCGGGCTGCATATCGACGTGCTGTTCACCGATGTGGTGATGCCCGGCAGCCTGACGAGCCGAGAGATGGCGCGCCGCGCGCAAGAGGTCCTGCCGGGGCTGGGGGTGCTGTTCACCTCGGGCTATACGGAGAATTCCATCGTCCATGGCGGGCGGCTGGATCCGGGGGTCGAACTGCTGTCGAAGCCCTATCCGCGCGAGGCCCTGGCCCGCCGCCTGCGTCATGTGATCGCCAATGCCCGGCAAGCAGTCCAGGCGACCGAGGCGCAGCGCCCGTCCGATCCCGCCCCGAAGGCCGATCCCGCGCCGCAGCCCGATGAAGGCGCAGGCCGGGCCGTGTCCATCCTTCTGGTCGAGGACAACGCCCTGATCCGCGCGGACACCGCCATCATGCTGGAGGAGATGGGCCATGCCGTCGCCCAGGCGGGCAAGGCCACCCCGGCGCTGGAAAGGCTGGGGGAACAGACCTTCGACCTGCTGCTGACCGATCTGGGCCTGCCCGACATGAACGGCAACGACCTGGCCCGGCGCGCGGTCGAGATCCAGCCGGGACTGGCCGTCGTCTATGCGACCGGCGACAGCCATCTTCCGGCGAACTGTCCCGGCCAGACCATCCTGCTGTGCAAGCCCTATGGCGAGGATCAGTTGCGCGGCGCGGTCGAACAGGCCCTGGCGCGGATGGGGTGACACGGGCCCTTGGCGGAAGGCTTTTTGCATGTTATGCAGGAGCCGTTCTCAGGGCGGGGTGCAATTCCCCACCGGCGGTCACAGCCCGCGAGCGCCCTTCGGCAACGAAGGGGTCAGCAGATCCGGTGAAACTCCGGGGCCGACAGTTACAGTCTGGATGAAAGAGAACCGTGGCCGCGTCCTTCCCAAGGGGCGGTCATGGCTCGTGTCCTGGGACCATACGCAAGCAACGTAAGGTTCCTGAAAGATGACCCACAAGACCCCTCGCATCGCCTTTATCAAGGCCCGCTGGCATTCCGATGTCGTGGATCGCGCGCATGAAGGTTTCCTGGCCGAACAACAGCGCCTGATCCCCGGCGCGACGGTCGTGGCCTATGACGTGCCCGGCGCCTTCGAGATGCCGCTGCTGGCCAAGAAGCTGGCCCAGACCGGCAAATACGACGCCGTGGTCGCCGCCGCCCTGGTGGTGGACGGCGGCATCTATCGCCACGATTTCGTCGCCACCGCCGTTGTGACCGGCCTGATGAATGTCGGCCTGGAAACCGGCGTGCCCTGCTTCTCGGTTTCGCTGACGCCGCACAATTATCAGGAAACGGAATTGCTGACTGGCTTTTACCGCGACCACTTCGTCAAGAAGGGCGCCGAGGCCGCGCAGGCCGTGCATCAGATGCTGGAACTGGACGCCCGCATCGCCGCCGAAACCCGCGCCGACGTGGCATAAGGAAAGGGCGCGCGGGGGCTGCCCGCGCGCCTTCCGTCATTCGACCGTGACCGATTTCGCCAGGTTGCGCGGCTGGTCCACGTCGGTGCCCTTGGCGACCGCCGTGTGATAGGCCAGATACTGCATCGGGATCGCGTAAAGGATCGGCTGGAACATTCCGCCGCCCGACGGCATCCGCAGCGTGGCCTGCACCCCGTGGCTGGCGGCGGAAAGCCCGTCCTCGTCCGAAACCAGCAGGATCGGGCCGTGGCGGGCCATGACCTCCTGCATGTTCGAGACGGTCTTTTCGAACAGCGCGTCATGCGGGGCCAGCACGATCACCGGCACGTCGCGGTCGATCAGCGCGATCGGCCCGTGCTTCAATTCGCCCGAAGCATAACCCTCGGCATGGATATAGCTGAGTTCCTTGAGCTTCAGGGCCCCTTCCAGGGCCACCGGATACAGCGCGCCGCGTCCCAGGAACAGCACGTCCCGGGCCTGCGACAGCCATTCCGACAGACCCCGGCAATCGTCCGACAGATCCAGCACCTGCTGCATCAGGCCGGGGATCGACCGCAGGTCGGCCAGATGCGCGGCAAGCGCCACATCGTCGATGCGCCCCCGGTCATGCGCGGCCTTCAGGGCCAGGATCGCCAGGACCGACAACTGACAGGTGAAGGCCTTGGACGAGGCCACGCTGACCTCGATCCCCGCAAGGGTCGGCAGGGCGATGTCGGAATCGCGCGCGATGGCCGAGGTGCCGACATTCACCAGGCCGATGGTGCGCGCGACATGCTGGCCCGCATAATGCAGGGCGGCCAGGGTGTCCGCGGTCTCGCCCGACTGGCTGACGGCGATGAACCAGCTTTGCGGCGACAGGGGCGGCTCGCGGTAACGGAACTCGGACGCCACATCGATGTCGCAAGGCAGGCCCGCCAGCTGCTCGAACCAGTATTTCGCGACATGGCCCGCCAGATGGGCGGTGCCGCAGCCGACCAGGCTGATCCGGTCCACACCCTTGAAATCCAGGCCTTCGGGCAGGACGATCCGGTCGTCCTTGACATAGTGGTTCAGCACATCGCCGATCACCACGGGCTGTTCGGCGATTTCCTTGGCCATGAAGTGGCGATAGCCGCCCTTGTCGATGGCGGTGGCGCCGGTGTCGATCCGCGCCTCGGTCCGGTGGGTCTGGTTGCCTGCGGCGTCGAAGATCTGGACGCCCGCGCGGGTCAGGATCGCGTGGTCCCCATCTTCCAGATAGGTGATGCGGTCGGTAAAGGGCGCCAGCGCCACCGCGTCCGATCCCAGGAACATCTCGCCCTCGCCATGGCCGATGGCCAGCGGGCTGCCCTTGCGGGCGGCGATCATCAGATCATGCTGCCCATCGAAGATGAAGGCCAAGGCAAAGGCACCCTTCAGCCGGGCCAGCGTCTTGCGCGCGGCTTCCAGAGGCGAGGCGCCCTGGGCCATGTGATGCGCGGTCCACAGCGCGACGGTTTCCGTATCGGTCTGCGATTGCGGCTGGATGCCCAGACCCGCCAGTTCCTCGCGCAACTCGCGGAAATTCTCGATGATGCCGTTATGGACCACGGCCACGGGGCCGGACTGGTGGGGATGGGCGTTCACCTCGGTCGCCGCGCCATGGGTGGCCCAGCGGGTATGGCCGATGCCGATATGGCCGGGCAGGGGGTCGTGGACCAAACGGTCGGACAGGTTCACCAGCTTGCCCACCGCACGGCGCCGGTCCAGCCGGCCTTGGGCATCGACGGTCGCCACGCCCGCGCTGTCATAGCCGCGATATTCCAGCCGCCGCAGCGCATCGACCAGTTGCGGGGACACCTCGTGCGATCCCAGGATACCAATGATGCCGCACATCAGCGGGCCTCCTTCTTCGCGCGCAGGGCGGCCATCAGGCGGGTGGCAAGGCCGGGCTTCGTGACCTGCCGGGCGCGGCCCAAGGCCAGGGCGCCGTCGGGCACGTCCTCGATGATGACGGACCCCGATCCGGTCATGGCGTCGTCGCCGACGCGCACGGGGGCCACCAGCATCGTGTCGCTGCCGATGAAGGCGCGGGCGCCGATGTCCGTGCGGTGCTTCATCACCCCGTCATAATTGCAGGTGATCGTGCCCGCGCCGATATTGGTATGCTCGCCCACATGGGCGTCGCCCAGATAGGTCAGGTGGCCGACCTTGGCGCCTTCGTCCAGGACCGCGTTCTTGATTTCCACGAAATTGCCGACATGCACGTCGCCGCCCAGTTCCGCGCCGGGCCGCAGCCGCGCAAAGGGCCCGACCGTCGCACCCGAGGAGACATGGCACCCTTCCAGATGACAGAAGGGCAGGATCTCGGCCCCCGATTCAATGGTCACGCCCGGCCCGAAGACGACGTTCTGGCCGATCACCGCATCCCGCCCGATCACCGTGTCCAGCGCGAACCACACGGTCGAGGGGTCGCACAGCGTCACCCCGTCTTCAAGCGCGCGACTGCGGGCGCGGTCCTGGAACGCGGCCTCGGCCCCGGCAAGCTCGGCGCGGGTGTTGATGCCAAGGGTTTCGGACTCGTCGCAGGTCACGACATCGGTGCTGCGGCCTTCGGCGCGGGCAAGCGCCACGAGGTCGGTCAGGTAATATTCGCCGGATGCGTTTTCGTTCGTCAGCCGCACGATCAACTGTCGCAGCAGCGCGGCGTCAAGCGCCATGACGCCGGAATTGCACAAGGCGATATCGCGTGTGGCCGCATCGGCGTCCTTGTATTCGACGATCCTTTCCAGGCCCCGGCCCGATACGATCAACCGGCCATAGCGGCCAGGATCCTCGGCCTCGAACCCCAGCACCACGAGGTCCGAGGGATGGCCGGCAAGCGCCGCCAGGGTTTCCTCGCCGATGAAGGGGGTGTCGCCGTAAAGGATGATCACCTTGCCCTCGAATCCCTCAAGCTCGGGCAGGGCCTGGCGAACGGCGTGGCCGGTGCCAAGCTGCTCGGCCTGCAGGACGATCCGGGCGTCCGGGTCGATCTTGCCCACGGCCTTTGTCACAAGGTCGGCGCCATGACCCGCGACGACGATCACCTGTTCGGGTTCCAGCGTGCGCGCCACCCCAAGCGCATGGCCGATCAGCGGTGCGCCCGCTAGCCGGTGCAGCACCTTGGGCAGGTCGGATTGCATCCGGCTGCCCTGTCCGGCCGCAAGGATGACGATCGCCACGGGTTTCTCTGCCATGCCTGTCCCCAATGCCTGTTCAAATTCGTTGCGGGGCGTTCTAATCGGGGCGGCGTGCAGGGGAAAGCCCCGCGCGTTCACCTTTGGTGTCGAATCGTTGCGGAAGGACAGGCGCATGGCGGGAACGGTGGTCTTCGATCTGGACGGCACGCTGGCCGATACCTCGGCCGACCTGATCGCGGCGGCGAATGCCTGCTTTGCGGCACGCGGGATCGAGGTTGCCCTGGACCCGGTGGCGGATGCGCTGACCGCGTTCCATGGCGGGCGGGCGATGCTGCGGGCGGGATACGGCCGCATGGGCGCGGACCTGCTGCTGCCGCCCGGCGCCGAGGATGAGGATTATCCGCGCCTGCTGGAACATTACGGCGACAACATCGCCGTCCACACCAAGCTGTATCCCGGGGTCGAGGAGACGCTGGACCGCCTGGCGGCCGACGGGCATATCCTGTCGGTCTGCACCAACAAGCCTGGTGCCCTGGCCGAAACCTTGCTGGATGCGCTGGGCGTGCGCGGCCGGTTCGCATCCCTGGTGGCGGCGGATACGCTGCCGGTCAGGAAGCCCGATCCGCGCCCTTATCGCGCCGCCGTCGAACGGGCAGGGGGCACGGTCGAGGCGTCCTTCCTGGTGGGCGACACGGAAACGGACCGCAAGACCGCGGCGGCCGCGGGCGTCCGGGTGGCCCTGGTGTCCTTTGGTCCCGAGGGCGAGGCGATCAGTCGCCTGGCCCCGGACGCCCTGATCGGGCATTTCGACGAATTGCCCGACCTGGCGCGGCGCTGGTTGGACTAGGTCGCGTCCGGTTCCCTCCGACGGGGCTGACTATTTAGACATATTAACAAGGTGGCGCCCCCCCGATATGCAGAGGGGGTTAACAAGTTGTTCATGTTTGTCGGTGCCATTGTTCAAGACCCGCAAGGCGGGCTGGATCGCTGATGCCGGCACGTTGTCCCGAGTGTCGCGATGCAGCCCCTTTGCACGTCCGAAGAACAGTGCCTGTATTTTTTCCCGCATATGGGATTTAGGCCCGCTGTCCATGTTGTCCAGCGTGATCAATATGGGGACCGCATGACCCTGGTGGTGGGCGACGACAGTCCGCTGGAAGGCAAGGTGCCGGTCGGTTATGACGCCTATCGTTTGCCGGTCGGTCCCTGGGCCATGCTGCCGAACCCGGCAGGGCCGCTGGCAACTGCGCTTGCGTCGGGAACGCCGGGCAGCGCGGGAGGAGGCTCCTGGCCGGTTCCTGTCTGGGGCGGCGGCGGCGGTTCGCCGGGCAAGTCACGGCCGGGGATCGATGACACATCATCGGTTCCGCCTGACGGCGGCCCTGGTCCAGGCCCGCACAATCCCGGAAAGCCGACAACGCCGGTGATCGACCACCCGACATTTCCACCCGTCCCCGAGCAGCCGACATTCCCACCGATCACCGAGCAGCCGACATCGCCTGAATTGCCGCCGATCGCCCCTGTGCCCTTGCCGGATGCGGCGCCCATGTTGATCGGGGCATTGCTGGCATTGACGCTGCTGCGCCGCGTCAAAGGCTAGGCCACCCCAGGCAGGGGTGGCCCAAAGACTTATTCCGCCTTGTCGGCCGGTTTGGCGTTCAACTGGCCATAGTTCTGGGCGCCGATCGTGTCGAACAGCTGCAACTGGGTTTCCAGGAAGTCGATATGGCCTTCCTCGTCCTCGATCAGGTCATCGAACAGCGATTTTGACACCTGGTCGTTGACGCTGGAACAGTATTGCCGCGCCTCCAGATACAAGGTGCGGGCTTCGTGTTCGGCGGCAAGATCCGACTCCAGCGTTTCGCGCAGGTTCTGTCCGATCCGCAGCGGATCCAGCTTTTGCAGGTTCGGATGGCCTTCAAGGAAAATGATGCGCTCGATCAGGCGATCGGCGTGATGCATCTCCTCGATGGATTCCTCGCGCGACTTCTTGGCGATACGGCCAAAGCCCCAGTCTTCCTGCAGGCGATAGTGCAGCCAGTACTGGCTGACGGCGGTCAGTTCAGACCGCAGCGCTGCGTTGAGATATTCGATGACCTTTGCGTCGCCCTTCATGGTGGGATTCCTTTGCGATCTCTGATTTTGCCCGCAAAATCGGCGGGGCTACGCCCAGATTATCGCAGTGACGCATGGTGTCCAGAAAGAGCGGCATACATCCGCCGCAATCGGCCCGTTTGCCAAGGGCATGATAGATCTTGCCCGGCGTGATGATTGTTTCCGGATCCGAGGTCCGCATCCAGTCGATGGCTGCCTTGATCTCATGATCCGAGATTTGTGTGCAGTGGCAGACGATCATCGCGGGTCTCCTCTTGACCGGGAACCTAGCGATTCTGTCGGAAAAGTAAAGGTGACTTTTTCGGTTGGATATCAAGGATGCGTGTCTTGACCGGCAGTCCGGCGTGGCGCAGAAGCGCGCCATGAAGCTGTCCGATTTCGATTTCAACCTGCCCTCCGGCCTGATCGCCACGCGCCCGGCCCGCCCGCGCACATCGGCCCGCCTGTTGCTGGCCGAAGGCGGGGCCATTGCGGATCGCCGTGTCAGCGACCTGCCGGATATCCTGCGGGCGGGCGACGTGCTGGTCCTGAACGACACCAAGGTCATTCCGGCGCGGCTGACCGGCACGCGGACGCGCGTGACCCCGCAGGGCGATGCCGTGGCGGGGATCGAGGTGACGCTGCTGGAACCCCAGGCCGACGGCTGGCGGGCGCTTGCAAAGCCCCTGCGCAAGCTGCGCGAGGGCGAGGTGATCCGTTTCGGCGATGCGCTGTCGGCCGAGGTGGCGCAGATTGCCGAGGGCGAATTGCGCATGCGTTTCGATGCCGAAGGCGATGCCTTCGATGCGGCGCTGCAGAAGGTCGGCGCGATGCCGCTGCCGCCCTATATCGCCGCGCTGCGGGCGCCCGACGACCAGGACCGGCAGGATTACCAGACCGTCTGGGCCGCGCGCCAAGGCGCCGTCGCCGCCCCCACCGCCAGCCTGCATTTCGACGATGCCCTGCTTGATACCTTGGCCGCGAAGGGCGTCGAGTTCGTCCATGTCACGCTTCATGTCGGCGCGGGGACGTTCCTGCCCGTCAAGGTCGAGGACGTGACCACCCATCGGATGCACGCCGAATGGGGAGAAGTCGGCGCGGATGCGGCGGATGCGATCAACCGCGCCAAGGCGGAAGGACGGCGCGTGATCCCTGTCGGCACCACGGCGCTGCGGCTGATCGAATCCGCCGCGCAGGAGAAAGGAACGGTCCGGCCCTTCCAGGGGACGACCGACATCTTCATCTATCCCGGCTATCGCTTCCGGGTGACGGATGGGCTGATGACCAATTTCCACCTGCCGAAATCCACGCTGCTGATGTTGGTGTCGGCATTGATGGGGCAGGACAGGATCCGGGACATCTATGCCCATGCGGTGCGGTCGGGTTATCGCTTCTTCAGCTATGGCGATGCGTCGCTGCTGGTCCCCTAGGGTCGCTTTCCGGGTGGCCGTCAACCATTGGATGGGCCACAGATAGGACCGATTCCCGCGACCCGAAACGAGACGACCGATGATTTCCGTGCTGCGAACCACCTGGCCGCTGTTCCTGGGCATCCTGCTGCTGATGGTGGGCAACGGGATGCAGGGCACGCTGCTGGGCATTCGCGGCGGGATCGAGGGCATCCCGACCTTCCAGATGTCGATCGCCATGTCGGGTTATTACGCGGGCTTCCTGTTGGGCAGCCTGTCGGTGCCGGCGCTGATCAAGAACGTGGGCCATGTGCGGGTCTTCGCTGCGCTTGGATCCATGATCTCGTCCGTGCTGGTGCTGTATTCGGTTGAACCCAACTGGATCTGGTGGACCCTTCTGCGGGTCGTCATCGGATACTGCTTCTGCGGGGTCTATATCACGTCGGAAAGCTGGCTGAACGCCGGATCGACGAACGAGAACCGGGGCCAGACCCTGTCGGCCTATATGATCGTGCAACTGCTGGGGATCGTCGCGGCGCAGGCCTTGCTGAACCTCAGCGATCCGGGCGGCTATACGCTGTTCATCGTCGCGTCGGTGCTGGTGTCCTTTGCCTTCATGCCGATCCTGCTATCCGCGCGTCCCGCCCCGCAATTTCAGACGATCAAGCGCATGACATTCGGCCAGCTTTACCGTGCCTCGCCGCTGGGCTGCGTCGGCATCTTCCTGATCGGCGGGGTCTTTGCGGTGCTGTCCGGCATGTCCTCTGTCTGGGGTGCCACGATCGGCCTGTCGGTTGCCCAGATCTCGGTCTTCGTGGCGGCAAGCTATGCGGGCGGGTTGGTGATGCAATATCCGATCGGCTGGATCTCGGACCGTTACGACCGGCGCAAGCTGGTGCTGATGCTGTCCGCCGTGGGGGCGGTGACGGGGGCCGCCGTGCTTGCAAGCCAACCCGGCACCCTGGGGCTTGTCGTCGCGGGTGCCCTGATGGGGGGGCTGGTGAACCCGATCTATGCGCTGCTGCTGGCCTATACCAACGACTACCTGGACCAGTCGGACATGGCGGCGGCCTCGGCCGGGCTGTTGTTCATCTATGGCATCGGGTCGATGGGCGGGCCGATCATCACCGGCTGGCTGATGGAAGTGATCGGCCCGGACGGCTTCTGGGTCTATATGGGCGTGCTGCTGGCGATGCTGGCGGTTTATGCCGGCTGGCGCACGACCCGCCGCCGCGCCCTGACACCGGAAGAACAGGGCAACTTCGCCGTGATCACGCCCAATGCCACCACCATCGCCGTCGAGGCCGCGTTGGACGAAAAGCAGTCCGACCCGGACAAACGGGCTTCTGACGCCGCGTAACCGGCCCGCTTGTTCCCCTTTGCGGAATGGTTTAACGCTCAACTATCGTGACCAGACGAGGATAGCTGATGGCCCAGAATTTCGACATGGTGGTGATTGGTGCCGGGCCAGGCGGCTATGTCGCCGCGATCCGGGGTGCGCAACTGGGCCTGAAGGTCGCCTGCATCGAGCGCGAGCATCTGGGCGGCATCTGCCTCAACTGGGGTTGCATCCCCACCAAGGCCTTGCTGCGGTCTGCCGAGGTGTTCCACCTGATGCACCGGGCCAAGGATTTCGGGTTGTCGGCGGAAGGGATCGGCTTCGATCTGGAAAAGGTCGTGGCCCGGTCGCGCGGGGTCGCCAAGCAACTGACCGGTGGCATCGGCCATCTGTTCAAGAAGAACAAGGTCACCACCATCATGGGAGAGGCGCGGCTGGTTGCCCCCGGCAAGGTCAGCGTCAAGACCGACAAGGGCACCGAGGAGGTCACGGCGAAGAACATCGTCCTGGCGACCGGTGCGCGGGCCCGCGAACTGCCGGAGCTGGAACCTGACGGCAAGCTGGTCTGGAACTACAAGCACGCGCTTGTGCCGCCGCATATGCCGAAAAAGCTGCTGGTGATCGGATCGGGCGCCATCGGCATCGAATTCGCCAGCTTCTTCAACACACTGGGCGCCGATACCACAGTGGTCGAGGTAATGGACCGCGTCCTGCCGGTCGAGGATGCCGAAATCAGCGCCTTCGCCAAGAAGCAGTTCGTCAAGCAGGGCATGAAGATCCTGGAAAAGGCGACCGTCAAGAAGCTGGACCGCAAGGGCGGTACGGTGACGGCGCATATCGAGACGGGCGGCAAGACCGAAACGCAGGACTTCGACACGGTGATTTCCGCCGTGGGCATCGTCGGCAACGTCGAAAACCTCGGCCTCGAAGAACTGGGTGTGAAGATCGACCGCACCCATGTCCTGACCGACGAATACTGCCGCACCGGGGTCGAGGGGCTTTACGCCATCGGCGACGTCGCCGGCGCCCCCTGGCTGGCGCACAAGGCCAGCCATGAAGGCGTGATGGTGGCCGAACTGATCGCGGGCGGGCATCCGCATCCGGTCAAGCCGTCGTCCATCGCCGGTTGCACCTATTGCCACCCGCAGGTCGCATCCGTGGGCCTGACCGAGGCCAAGGCCAAGGAACTGGGCCATGACATCAAGGTCGGCCGCTTCCCCTTCGTCGGCAACGGCAAGGCCATCGCCCTGGGCGAACCAGAAGGCATGATCAAGACCGTCTTCGACGCCAAGACCGGCGAATTGCTGGGCGCGCATATGGTGGGGGCCGAGGTGACGGAACTGATCCAGGGCTATGTCATCGGCCGCCAGCTTGAAACGACCGAGCAGGATCTGATGGAGACGGTGTTCCCGCACCCCACTTTGTCCGAGATGATGCACGAGTCGGTCCTGGACGCCTACGGCCGGGCGATCCATTTCTGATCCGCGTTGCGCGGGGCAGGGCTGCAACGTCCGCCCCGTCAATCCGGCATTAACCGTTTGGTAACTATCCCTTCACCCATGCGCCTGCCGCGGCTGAAGGAGATAGGTCATGAACATCGCGATCACCAACGGGCTTTTGCTGATGCCGCCCGCCTTTCGGGGCGGGCTGAATGCCTGGTCCCGGTCGAACGGCACGCCGGGCAGCCCCACCTGGGCCTCGGCCGACAATGGCGCGCTGGTTCCTGCCGACCAGGATTTCGGCACCTGTCTCGAGGTGATGAAGCAGCAGACCACGACATCCATCCGCTTCATGGGCGAAACGCCGATGATCCCCGGCGTCTATCTGCGCGTCTCGGCCCGGATCAAGGCGGTGGCGGGGGCGCTGTGTTCCGCGCGGATCGCCGGATGGGCGGGCAACGGGTCGCGCGCGCATGTGAACGGGCTAGTCGAGGTGGGACCGACCGTGCCCCTGACTACCTATGGCGAGGTCGTGGAGATCAGCGCCATCGTCGGGGTCGGGTCGCGCAGGGGCGTGGACATGGCTTGGGGCACCGCGCCGGTTTACGGTCACTTCGGCCTGGATCTGGTGGGCGCCAACGGGGGCGCCTTCCGCATCGAATCGATCCGCATCGAGGACGTGACTTCGGCCTTCATCCCGTCGCTGATCGACTGGGTGGACGTGCGCGACTTCGGGGCCAAGGGGGACGGCGTCACCAATGACCGCGCCGCCTTTGTCGCCGCCGACCAGGCGGCAAACGGCGGCTGGATCCTGGTGCCCGAGGGGACGTTCTTCATCAACGGCAATCTGGGCCTCAACAGCCGGATCCGCTTCAAGGGCACCATCCGCACGCCCGCAAGCACCAGCGTGTCGTTCATGCAGAGCTTCAACTTCCCCACCTATGCCGATGCCTTCGGCAGTGAAACCTTGGGCATGAAGAAGGCGTTGCAGGCGCTGTTCGGCTATACCGACCATGTCGCGCTGGACCTGTGCGGCCGGCGGGTGGACCTGGACGAGCCGCTGGTCGTGGGAAACCTTGCGCCCGACCTGACGGGTTTTTCCAACCGCCGCGTGATCTGCAACGGCAGCCTCAGCGCCAAGGCGGGTGCCGCCTGGGACACCGGACGGTGGTCCAGTGCCGCCACCTATGATCCCGCGCAGCCGCTGCGGCTGAGCAATGTCCCGGCCGTCGCCGCCATCGAGATCGGCAGCCGGGTCATCGGCAACGGCGTCGGGCGCGAGGTCTATGTGGCCGCCAAGGACGTCGCCGCCAGAACGCTGACCCTGTCGCAGCCCCTGCATGGGGGGGCGGGGACGCGCAGCTATGTCTTCGAACGCTATCGCTATCTGTTCGACTTCTCGGGCGTCGAGCAGTTGTCGCGGCTGAACTTCGTCGATCTGGATCTGAATTGCGAAGGCGTGGCCAGCGGGATCATGCTGCCACCCAAGGGCGAGATGATCGCGCTTCGGGACTGCTATGTCACCAAGCCCAAGGATCGGGGCATCACGTCCATCGGCCGGGGATGCCAGGACCTGCTGGTGGACCGCTGCCAGTTCCTGTCGAACGAGATGGACCTGCCCGCACAGCAGCGGACCACCATCGCGATCAACGTCAACGCCAATGACGTGAAGATCCGCGACAACCGCTTTGTCCGCTTTGCGCATTTCATGGTCGCCGATGGCGGCGGGCACATCATCTCGGGCAACCACTGGTTCCAGGGCGACGGTTCGGGCGAGGGGCTGCGCTTTGCCGGGCTGGTGCTGACCCAGCCCAATGTGCAGACGACGATCAACGGCAACTATATCGACAATGCCTCGATCGAATGGACCAACGAACACAGCGCCCAGCCGAATTATACCGGAGCCGAATTCAGCTTTGGGGGGCTGACGATCAACGGCAACACCTGCCTGTGTTCCAACACCGCCCCCTGGTTCGCCTGGCTCACGGTCAAGCCCTATGGGACCGGGCATTTCATCCACGGGTTGACCGTGACCAGCAATGTCTTCAAGGCGCTGTACGGCGAGATCGACCGGATCGAGCGTGTCGATACCTCGATCGCGGATCTGAACTATAACAACATGCGCAATCTGCAGTTCGAGGGGAACACCTTCAACGGGGTGAAAAGCTATGTCTCGAACCCGCTGATGCTGCAGCACAATCAGGTCACGCCTTCGGCGGCCTGGATCCTGCCGGTCATCGACGGTCTGCCCTTCAAGGGGTGGGCCAAGTCGGTGCAGTCGGTCATTGCGGAAAGCGCGATCACCAATTCCGCCGGGACGCAGGTCGAGTCGGCCCCCTGGATCCAGACGGAAATCGGCACCAGCCGCCGGCAGATCCGGCTGAACTGGCCGTCTGCCGTGCGCGGAAAGGTGTGCGTCTATGCCAGGATGGACCGCCCGCAGTAACAGGCCCTGCAATGTCGATGAACCGCCGCGATCCGTCGCGGCGGTTTTTTCATGCGATGCCCAGATCGGCCGGCGACAGCCGGAAGGCCGCGCCGAAGCCCGCGTTCAGAAAGCCGCCTTGCGGAAGCAGCCGCCAGAAGCGGAAATCGGGCAGGTCGATGAAGGCGGCAACCTTCGGATGCGCGGCCAGCCAGCGATCCCGCAGACTGCCCGGATCGGCGATCACGCTGGCCGTCACCTGCAAGGACAGGCGCGGCCATGTCATCGGATCACCCCTGTCGCCGGGCGTTTCCGCAAGCAATGCGGCGCGGGGATCGCCGGCAAGCGCGCGACTGTGGATCGCCAGGCCCGACAACAGCGCCACCGGCACGCCCGCAGCGTCAACCTGGCAGGCGATCCTGGACAGATGGGGATGCCCGGTCGCCGGATCGTTCACCGCCAGCACGGCATGGCGCATCGCGGCCAGGATCTGCCGGGCCTTGTCGCGGGCTTCGTCGGTGGTGGATCGAACCGGGTCCTTGATCATTGCGGAACGCTGGCGCCCAGTGGCGCGATTTGCAAGGCTTGTGAAGAATTTACTGAAACCCGTCATTGCTCGTCAATAAATTTACCAAATTATCGTTTCAATGAAATCACTTAACAGATAACCAAAGATGTGATTAACATTCTGCCGGGGCGCGCTTGAAAGGCTGGCTGCGACCGGCCCGAAGGGCAAGATCAGCGGCGCGGCGCAACAGCGAGGAGGGGAC
>NZ_NWMQ01000130.1:0-1621 GCF_002901215.1 Paracoccus sp. SY
GTGAAGCGGGTGATAGACTACAACGTGAAGGCCCGGGTTCGTGCGGACGGGTCTGGGGTTGATCTGGCGAATGTGAAGATGTCGATGAACCCCTTTGACGAGATCGCGGTGGAGGAGGCGATCCGTCTGAAGGAGAAGGGCGCGGCCGCGGAGGTCGTGGTCGTGTCCATCGGCGTGAAGCAGGCGCAGGAAACGCTGCGCACGGCCTTGGCTATGGGGGCGGACCGGGCGATCCTGGTGGTGGCCGCCGACGACGTGCACCAGGACATCGAGCCCCTGGCGGTGGCCAAGCTGCTGAAGGCGGTGGTCGATCAGGAACAGCCCGGGCTGGTGATCGCGGGCAAGCAGGCCATCGACAACGACATGAACGCGACCGGCCAGATGCTGGCGGCGTTGCTGGGCTGGGGCCAGGCGACCTTTGCCTCCAAGCTCGAGATCGCGGGCGAGGCGGCCCGCGTCACGCGCGAGGTGGACGGCGGCCTGCAGACCATCGAGGTCCGGCTGCCGGCGATCGTGACGGCCGACCTGCGTTTGAACGAGCCGCGCTATGCGAGCCTGCCCAACATCATGAAGGCCAAGAAGAAGCCCTTGGAGGAAAAGACGCCGGCCGATTACGGCGTGGACGTGAGCCCGCGCCTGGAGATCCTGTCCACCCGGGAGCCCGAGGGCCGGCAGGCGGGCATCAAGGTGGGATCGGTCGACGAGCTGGTCTCGAAACTCAAGGAAGCGGGGGTGATCTGATGGCTGTTCTTCTTCTGGCGGAAGTGACGGGGGGCGTCCTGAACCGGGACGCGACGGCCAAGGCGGTGGCGGCGGTCGGGACCCTGGGCGAGGTGACGGTGCTCTGTGCGGGCGCCTCGGCGCGGGGCGCCGCGCAGGAGGCCGCGACCATCGCCGGCGTGGCGAAGGTGATCGTGGCCGAGGATGCGCGCTACGGCCACCGCCTGGCCGAGCCCACCGCCGCCCTGCTGGCCGCGCTTGCGGCCGACTATGAGCATGTCGCGGCGCCCGCCACCACGGACGCCAAGAACGTCATGCCCCGCGTGGCGGCGCTTCTCGATGTGATGGTGATCCCCGAAGTGTCCAAGGTGATCGACGCCGACACCTTCGAGCGTCCGGTTTATGCCGGCAACGCCATCCAGACGGTGCGCTCGCGCGACGCCAAGAAGGTGATGACCATCCGCACCGCCAGCTTCGATGGGGCGGGCGCGGGCGCCGCCGCCCCGGTCAGCGACGCCACGCTGGCCGAGGATCCGGGCCTGTCGTCCTGGATCGGCGACGAGGTCGCGGCCTCCGACCGGCCCGAGCTGACCAGTGCCAGGCGGGTGGTCTCGGGCGGGCGCGCGCTCGGCTCGAAAGAGCAGTTCGCCATCATCGAGGCCCTGGCCGACAAGCTGGGCGCCGCCGTGGGCGCGTCCCGCGCCGCGGTGGACAGCGGATACGCCCCCAACGACTGGCAGGTGGGCCAGACCGGCAAGGTGGTCGCCCCCGAGCTTTACGTGGCCGTGGGCATCTCGGGCGCCATCCAGCACCTTGCCGGCATGAAGGACAGCAAGGTCATCGTCGCCATCAACAAGGACGAGGAAGCCCCCATCTTCCAGATCGCCGACTATGGTCTGGT
>NZ_NWMQ01000131.1:0-1611 GCF_002901215.1 Paracoccus sp. SY
AGATGCCTGTCGCAATACAGAAAGCATCCTTGACAGGAAAGCCTCTCATCTGCCGAGTAGGTCTGATCTTCAAGGATAAATCGGATCACTTCATGTCGAGCACAATCCAGGCCGGCGCATGATCGCTGGCTTTCGAACGAGCTCGCATATCCTGATCAACACCGGCGTCCTTGAGCCCTGCTGCCAAATCGGGAGAAAGCAGCAGGTGATCGAGCCTCAGTCCGGCATTTCGTTCCCAAGCCTGTCGCAGATAATCCCAGAAGGTATAAACGGACTCGTCGGGATGGAGGGTCGCAATGGCGTCACACCAGCCTTGCTTCAGAAGAGACGCATAGGCTTTTCGAGCCTGCGGCAGAAACAGGGCGTCATCGCCCCAGCGATCGGGGTTATAGACGTCGCGCTCGGTGGGAATGATGTTGTAGTCCCCGGCGAGGATCACCGGGACGTCCAGAGCGAGCAGCTGTTTCGCGTGAACGGTGAACTGCTTTAACCATGTGAGCTTATAGTCCCATTTCGGACCCGGTGCGGGATTGCCATTGGGAGCATAAAGGCAGCCTACCAGGAGGCCATTCACCGCAGCTTCAATATAGCGGCTCTGGCTGGGATCGGGATCCCGCGGCAAGCCGCGGCGCGTCAGCACCGGCTCGCTGCCGCGCGACAGGATCGCCACGCCATTCCAGCGGCTTTGCCCATGCCAGACGGAGGCGTAGCCGGCCTCTTGCAGCTGCCGCTCCGGGAACTTTGCCTGCGGCGCCTTCAGCTCCTGCAGGCAAACAATGTCGGGTTGCGTGTCAGCCAGCCAGGCGAGCAGGGTCTCCAGGCGGCCATTGATGCCGTTGATGTTGTAGGTGGCGATCCGCACGGCCCTGCCCTTCCTCTCCCATCAGGTGCTCTGGCTTTGAGCCTAGTTACAGGCGCCGCCCGCAGCATGGGGCGGGACGACGTTTGCCGGCAGATTGTACCGCGCTTGCATCTGCGACCGTCCGCACTTGCCGACGCCTCAATCTTGTCTTTCAATAAGCATATCCTACGGGTCCCCTCCCGGACTTGGCCTAATCGCATTCAGATGGCAAAACCGGCCGGCACTGGCTACCCCTATCCCAGATATTCACATCAAAAGGAAAGAACGATGAAACCGATGACCAAGACTGAATTGCTTGCTACCCTGGCCGAAAAGTCTGGCATTGAGAAAAAGGATGTCTCTTCTGTCCTTGATGCGCTGTCCGAAGTTGCGACCTCGATCGTGGCCGAGGGCGGCGCCCTCACCCTTCCTGGCTTGGGCAAGCTCTCCTGTCGGGATCGTCCCGAACGACAGGTCCGCAATCCGTCTACAGGCGAGGCCATGACAAAGCCTGCAGATCGCGTGGTGAAGTTCACAGTAGCCAAGGCTCTGAAGGACAGCGTCAACTCTTAACCGCAGAGATGGCTTGCTCTTGCATGCGGTGGGGCAAGCCGAAAAAGACAAGGGGTCCATTCGGGCCCGTCCCCGCATCCCAAGATGGTTGCCAATCGGCATCGATCATTATCAACGGGTGTTATGGAACATGGGCTGACTTGATGCGCGGTATTTGCAAGCTACAAACCCGAAGCCTCTCGCCCCCCACCCCCTTG
>NZ_NWMQ01000132.1:0-1602 GCF_002901215.1 Paracoccus sp. SY
CGGCTATGCCCAGATGGTCATGGAACCAGACGGCACGCATGCGACCCGCTGGCTTAAAGAGGGCACCGCCGCCGGCATCAGCACCCAGGGCAGCGTGGCTGCGGGCCCGGCCTTCCTGGATGACATCGCCCATCACGCAGTGCCGGGCATGTACGATTCCGACGGCGACCGGATCCCCGACACACTGCAGACCCCGGACACTGATCCCGGGGTAGGAGACGACGGCCTAGCGTCGACCTATGACGACGAGATGCTGAATTCCCATTTCATCACCGGCGATGGCCGGGGGAACGAGAATTTCGGCCTGTCCGCGGTCCATTCGGTGTTCCACGCCGAACACAACCGCATCGTCGAGGAAAACAAGCACACCATTCTGGAAAGCAATGACCTGAGCTTCATCAACGAATGGCTGCTGGTGGACATCACCGAGATCCCCGACAGCCAGGCCGAGATCAACGCCCTGAAATGGGACGGCGCCCGGCTGTTCCAGGCGGCCCGCTTCTCGACCGAGATGCAGTATCAGCACATGGTGTTCGAGGAATTCGCCCGGCGCATCCAGCCCGCCGTCGATCCCTTCGTGTTCACCAACACCGCCGACATCGACCCGTCGATCGTGGCGGAATTCGCCCATGCGATCTATCGCTTCGGCCATTCGATGCTGACCGACACGGTGGATCGGGTCGACAACAACCTGAACCCGATCAACGGCCCGGGCGGCGAACAGTATTCGCTGATCGAGGCCTTCCTGAACCCGCAGGCCTATATGGGCACGGCGAACAACTTCAACGACATCCAGGGCGCCATCCTGCGCGGCCTGTCCGAGGACGTGGGGTCCGAGATCGACGAATTCATCGTCCCGGCGCTCCGCAGCAACCTTCTGGGGCTGCCGCTGGATCTGGCGGCGCTGAACATGGCCCGGGCGCGCGAAACCGGCGTTCCGTCGCTGAACCAGACGCGCGATCAACTGTATAACGACTTCGGCGTCGCTGACCTGAAGCCCTATGAAAGCTGGAGCGACTTTGCCCAGAACCTCAAGAACCCGGTCTCGCTGATCAACTTCGTGGCAGCCTATGGCACGCACGCAACGATCACCGGAGCCGCCACGCTGGAGGGCAAGCGCGCTGCGGCCACCCTGCTGGTGCTGGGTGGCAACGGGGCGCCTGCAGACCGGGCCGACTTCCTGAACGCGACCGGCGCCTATGCCGGGTCCGCGTCATTGGCCAATGGCCGGGGCGGGCTGAACGCGGTCGATCTGTGGATCGGCGGCTTGGCCGAGAAGCTGAACGAATTCGGCGGCATGCTGGGATCGACGTTCAACTTCATCTTCGAATACCAGATGGAGCAGCTTCAGAACGGCGACCGCTTCTATTATCTGTCGCGGGTTCAGGGCCTGAACCTGCTGGATGCGCTGGAAGCCAACAGCTTCGCCGACATCATGATGCGCAATTCGTCCATGGGCGACAAATACGCGCCGCACATGTATGCCCACGCCTTCCTGACGCCCGACATGATCCTGGAACTGGATCGCGGCATCGCGCAGCGCGACTACAACGGCAACAAGGCGGGCAATGACCCGATCTGGGACGATCCTCTGCTGCAAAA
>NZ_NWMQ01000133.1:0-1560 GCF_002901215.1 Paracoccus sp. SY
GCGGTAAAGTTCATCAAGATCCATGGCTGCTCCAGCATCCACCTCAGGATGAGGCATAGTCGCTCAAAACCGTATTGAATAAAGATATCTCAGTGATGACGTGTGCGGCAACATGCTCTTGTCTTACGCTGTCGTTTTGGGCTTCAACTGCGGGTGCGCGCTTTCACTGGGATATCACCATGTCGCTTCTGGACGAGAACCTGCAGCAGCACTTCGCGGCAATCGTCGAAGGCTCCAACGATGCGATCGTGGCCAAGGATCTGGGCAGCATCATCCTGAGTTGGAACCCCGCCGCAGAGCGCATGTTCGGCTACCCGGCCAATGAGGTGCTGGGGCGGTCCATCACCCTCATCATCCCCGAGGACCGGCAGCATGAGGAAGTCGACTTCATCAGCCGGTTGCGCCGGGGCGAGCGCATCCAGCACTTCGAGACGATCCGGCGCAAGAAGAACGGCCAGTTGTTTCCGATCTCAGTCAGCATCTCGCCGATCCGCAACAGGCATGGTCAGGTCATCGGCGCCTCCAAGATCGCCCGGGACATCACCGCCCAGCATCGTGCGGCCGAGCAGCAGCGTCTGCTTCTGTCGGAGATGAAGCATCGGGTCGGAAACAGCTTCGCAATCGCTAGCGGCCTCCTGAACCTTTGCAGCCGGCAGACATCCACAGTCGAGGACCTGGTCACCCAGATGCGCGGACGCTTCCTGACCCTGGCTGCTGCCCATTCCTTGACGGCGCCTGGAACTGGCGAGGAGAATGCCGCAATCTCCGAAAAGCGGTCCTTGCGCGGACTTCTCGAGGCGATCCTCGAGCCTTTCGCCGGCTCACTGCCGGTCGACCTAGCCATCGAGGATGTCCTGGTCAGCGAGGCCGCCGTCACACCGCTGGCCCTGGTCTTCTACGAGCTTTCCACGAACTCGGTCAAATACGGGGCCCTGTCCCGCGACACCGGTCGGCTGGCCATCAACACGGAGCGGCAAGGCAACCGGCTGATCATCCACTGGGACGAGACCTTCGCCCCGGAGCATGCAGGGCCAGCCATGCCCGGGCAGGGCTTTGGCACCATCATGTGCGAACTGGCCCTGCAGGATCAACTGGAGGGATCGTTTTCGCGGCAGTTCACGACCAGCGGCATGCATGCCGTCCTAGACGTCAGCTCCGCGCGACTGTCCGCGGATCTTCCCGGGCACGGCGTCTGACCGCACCAAGCGCCTGTGGTGAGGGGGATGGAAAGAGGAGACGACGGCGAGCGGAATGGCCAGTTGAGATGTCTTCGCTGGTCAAGTTATCTGATAATAAAGCCGCACTGGATCAACTCCCTCCCCTCAGACGCGATCACTCCTCATGGCCGAGGCTGAAACGGAAAGCCCGGCGCAAGGACGCCGGGCATCAGAGGAGTGAGAGAGGGAGAAAATTGTGGCCGCATCCGCCGACCACTGGGCTTCGGAGCGATGAACGTGTGGCCGTGGTCGCGGTTCCGCTGCAAAACCGAGCGACTCTGTCGGCACGCAGGCTTGCCGCCGTTCGTCCAGCCTTTACATGCATGAAGTCAACCACCAGGGA
>NZ_NWMQ01000134.1:0-1450 GCF_002901215.1 Paracoccus sp. SY
GGGGTCGAGAATGTCCGCAAGCCGGTCACCGAGGCCCGCTTGATGGCAGCGCTCGAAAAGGCGCTTTCGTAGGAAAGAGTGCCCGGAGCATTGCACCCAGGCCGAGGTGTATTCCGTCTGGCAGCTGCGGCCTAGGACCATCAGGCCCTTACCAAGCTTCTCCTGCCATGTGCCGCACGTTCATATCGTATCGTATCGTCGTATCGTCTCGCTCGGGCGTCAGTGAGGATGATCGTCTTGCCAGGGCGTCATGTTTCCCGCCTGCACGATCTCCACCGTTCTCACGGCAATCTCCGTGGCGGCCTCCTCCGTCAGCCCGGCCTCCGCGCAAGCCTGCAAGACCGCCTCGAACAGGGTGCCATACCCTTCGCGGACGTGCCGGTCCATGTTCCTAGTCATCGGGATCCCTCCTGGGGTGGGCCTTCGCCCGCAACGCCACTGCACGTCGCGCCATGTCCTGGCCTTCGACATCGGACATGCCCATCGAGTTGCACGCGAACCTGACGCGGGCGGCGACAACCTCATCCGATTGCTGGTCTTCTGCGGTTTCCGTCATGATACGCCCTTTCATGGCTGAGCGCTCACCTGATCATGGCAGCCCCATCAATGCAAATCACCACAGGAAGATGACCTGGGGTCTGGGTTGGCTGGTCCGCCGCCAGGTCAGTCACACGCCTTCCAAGGAGCAGCAGGCGCTGCCCCCTGAGATCTCACGATTCCAAGTCATGATCTTTGCCATCTGCCTATTGCGGGAGAGAAAACATAGCCATGGAACAGGAATGACCCGTGGAAGTTGAATCCCCCGTGCCGGCGGAACCTGACGGAGCGGAACACATGATCACTCACGGCGAGGCTGTCCGACTGAGGGACGAACGCCTGGTCCGGGCTGTCAAGAGCGCGGAGGAGGCGAGTGGCTTTCGGACCGGGATCCGATATTCCAAGCGGGGTCGCCATCTGGTCCAGGTGTCGCTTGTTCCCCGAAGACATTGGTGGATCTGCGATCTGGATGACGAGGGCAGGCTCTTCAACTGCCGGATCATGACCGCAGAGGATTACGCCCGGATGAGTGAGAGGCCTCGCCACTGACGTGCCTCGGGCTTCCTGATTGCCTTGGGCTACGGAGGACCGTCCAGAACGACGGGGCCAGGGCAGTTGACCAGACATCCTGATCGGCGCGGCTTCCCGTATCAGCCTCGCCGTGCCTTGCGGGCCGCGTAACGCTGGTCGCGCATGGCCTCATCGCAATAAACTTGCGCACGAAGGCGGCGTCAGGATGTCCAGCTTTTACATCGACAAACAGAAAAAGAGAAATATCATCCTCCTGAAAGGGCATACGGTTCAAAGGCCCTTTGCTTGATCGCGTTCGCAAAGGACGCCAAGAAAAAGCAAAAACAATCACCAACAGGAGGGAAGGATNCAGCTTTTACATCGACAAACAGAAAAAGAGAAA
>NZ_NWMQ01000135.1:0-1421 GCF_002901215.1 Paracoccus sp. SY
GTGCTTGGCGGGACCGAAGGCAACGACACCCTTCGGGGCGATCTGGGCATCGACGCCCTGTGGGGGGACGGCGGTGACGACTATCTCAACGCCGGGCAGGAATCCGACCAGGTCTTCGGCGGCGACGGCGACGACATCATCGAGGATCCCTTCGGCGACAACTTCCTGCGCGGCGAACGCGGCAATGACGTGATCTCGGCGGCGCGCGGCATCAACCTGCTGTTCGGCGGCGAGGGTCATGACGCTCTCATGATCGGCCAGGATGGGTCCGAGGCCTTCGGTGGCGACGGCAACGACTTCATCCTGGGCGGCTCGGGCGGGGACAACCTTCTGGGCAACGAAGGCGATGACTGGATCGAAGGCGGCGAGGGCTTCGACGTCATTTCGGGCGACAACTCCGAATTGTTCTTCAACTCGACCATCATCGGCCATGATGTCGCCTGGGGCCAGGGCAACGACCAGGACTATGACCTTGAGTCAGGCGACGACATTGCCTTTTCGGGGATCGGCGTCCAACGGTTCGAAGGCATGTTCGGCTTCGACTGGGCGATCGCCAAATACGACGTTGCGGGCGTGAACTGGGATGCCAACATCCGGATCTTCACCTCGATCCCGGCCGAAATCCTGCGCGACCGCTTCGACATGATGGAAAGCTTCTCGGGGTGGAAGTTCAACGACACGATCCGGGGCGACAACCGGGGGACCACCGCCGGTGACCTGGATCCGAACGAGGACTTCGGCGATCATGTCCTCGACGCCGCGGGCCTGGCGCGGATCAACGGGATGACCCAATGGTTCGGAGGCTTGCGCGCCACGCTGGCCGAACTCAACCCCGCTGCCTACAGCAATGCCGGCGTGATGTTCCGGGATGGCAACATGCTGCTGGGCGGTGGCGGGTCCGACCTCATCCAGGGGCGGGGCGGGTTCGATGTGATCGACGGCGATGCCTGGCTGAACGTGCGCATCAAGATCGTGGTCGGCAACCAGACCTATTCGGCGGAATCGCTGAACGGCCAGACGGCAGCGGGCGGCCCATTCGCCGGCAAGGTCTGGCAGACGGACAGCGCCGGCAATCCGCGGTTCGACCTGGCCCCGGCCTTCGGGGGACGGTCGCTGCAGTCGCTGCTGCTGGACCGCACGATCAAGCCCGGCGACATGTCCATCGTCCGTGAACTGATCCGCGACCAAACGCCCGGTGCGGTGGACACGGCGCTGTTCAGCGGAAACCAGACCGACTATGTCATCGAGGGCCGCGGCCAGCGGGTCGGCAACATCATCCAGTCGGCCTATGACGTGAACGGCGATGGCTTCATCTCGGTCACCGACACGCTGACGACCCGGGGGGTGTTGTTCGACGACACCGACTTCCTGAAGAACATCGAGCGGCTGCAGTTCGCGGACGGGACCATCGACCTGACGAC
>NZ_NWMQ01000136.1:0-1390 GCF_002901215.1 Paracoccus sp. SY
GTCATGATCTGCGAGGCAATCGATACCTTCACATCGCCAACGCCTTCAACCTTGCGAGCCGCGCCCTCGATCTTGGCGGCGCAGGACGCACAGTCCATGCCCGTGATGTGATAGCGGATTGTGTCGGTTGCAGCGGCCATTCGTTGGTCCTCGAAACTCTAGCCTTGCCCTGCTACAACCTGTAGCGACTACAGGAGCAAGGCAAAAAGATGCAGATCGGCGATTTATCCCGGCAGGCAGGCGTGAACATTGAGACGATCCGCTATTATGAGCGTATTGGGGTTTTGCCAAAGCCTGCTCGCCAGCTGAACGGACGACGCACCTACAGCCCCGTCGATGCCGAACGTTTGGGCTTCATCCGCCATGCTCGTGAGCTTGGCTTTGATCTGCCAAGCATCCGCATCCTGCTGGCCTTGCAAGAGCGGCCAGAAGCATCGTGTGAAGATGCGAGCCGCATTGCCCAAGAGCAGCTTGAGGCAGTCGAAAGCCGCATTGCCCGTCTGCGTCTTCTGCAGGATGAACTATCCCGAATGGTCAGAGAATGCAAACGAGGCAAGGTATCTGAATGCCGGGTAATCCAGGCTCTAGCTACCTGAGAATGATAGTCAATCAAGCATACGCCTCTCAGACTTCTCCGTGATGTGCATGCAGGCAGTTCTCGTGGTTGCTTAGCACTTCGATGACCTTGCAGTCCGAGATCGTGCCCTGGGCGCATTGCGTCAGCATGCGTTCCAGTTCCTGCTGCAGGACCTGAAGGCGCGTAATGCGGTCCTTGACCGAGACAAGCTGGCGCGTGGCGATAACATCGGCAGCAGCGCAAGACATGTCGGGCTGGTCCGAAAGACTGAGCAGTTCCCGGATGTCGTCCAGCGGAAAGCCGAGTTCACGGGAGTGGCGGATAAAGGCGAGCCGCTCCTGCTCCTTCACGCCATAGAGCCGCTGGTTGCCTGCGCTGCGCTCCGCCTCCGGCAAAAGACCGATCTCCTCGTAGTAGCGGATGGTCGGCACCTTGACGCCGGTGGCCGCGCTCAGTTTTCCGATGCTCAGCATGAGAAACCTCTTGAACCTCTAGTTGCTAGAGCTCCTATCTTGCCGACTCGATGAAGAAAAGACTTCAAGCGAGAAGCAACATGGCGGTTGAAACAACAGAGCGGCGTGAGTGGACCGTGACGGGCATGGACTGCGCGTCCTGCACGACAAAGGTGACGCGAGCAGTGGAACGGCTGCCAGGCGTCAGCGATGTCAAGGTGGCGCTGATGGCAGAACGGCTGTCGCTGAACCTGGCCCCCGGCACGACGGAGCCGGAGATTATCGAGGGCACCATCCGCAAGATGGGCTTCGGGATCGCGCCCAAAGGACAAGAGGCACCGCGCAAGAAGGCATTCGTGTT
>NZ_NWMQ01000137.1:0-1373 GCF_002901215.1 Paracoccus sp. SY
TCGATCTCGGCGATGATGTCGCCGGATTTCACGATGTCGCCTTCCTTGACCAGCCATTTGGCCAGGGTGCCTTCCTCCATCGTCGGGGAGAGCGCGGGCATCAGGATTTCTGTCGGCATGACGCGTTCCCCTTAGCGGTAGGTGACTTTTTTCACGGCGTCCACGACCTCGGCGGGCGTGATCAGCGCGTGCTTTTCCAGGTTGGCGGCATAGGGCATGGGCACGTCCTTGCCGGTGCAGTTGATCACGGGCGCGTCCAGGTAATCGAAGGCGTTTTCCATGATATAGGCCGACAGGTGGTTGCCGATGGACCCCACGGGGAAGCCTTCCTCGACCGTGACGCAGCGATTGGTCTTCTTCACCGATTCGATGATGGTGGCATAGTCGATGGGGCGCAGGGTGCGCAGGTCGATCACCTCGGCCTCGATCCCGTCCTGGGCCAGCTTGTCGGCGGCTTCCAGCGCATGGGCCATGCCGATGCCGAAGCTGATGATCGTCACGTCCTTGCCGGACCGGGCGATGCGGGCCTTGCCGAAGGGGATGGTGAAGTCCGGCAGATCCGGAACCTCGAAGGACCGGCCATAGAGGATCTCGTTTTCCAGGAAGATCACCGGGTTCGGGTCGCGGATGGCCTGCTTCATCAGGCCTTTCGCGTCGGCTGCCGAATAGGGCATCACCACCTTCAGGCCGGGGATCGCCGCATACCAGGCGGCATAATCCTGGCTGTGCTGGGCGGCCACGCGGGCGGCGGCGCCGTTGGGGCCGCGGAAGACGATGGGACAGCCCATCTGGCCCCCCGACATGTACAGCGTCTTGGCGGCCGAGTTGATGATGTGGTCCATCGCCTGCATGGCGAAGTTGAAGGTCATGAACTCGACGATGGGACGAAGGCCGGCAAGGGCCGCGCCGGTGCCGATGCCCGCAAAGCCGATCTCGCTGATCGGGGTATCGACGACGCGGCGCGGGCCGAAGCGGTCCAGCAGGCCCTGGCTGATCTTGTAGGCGCCCTGGTATTCGCCCACTTCCTCGCCCATCAGGAAGACGGTCTCGTCGCGTTCCATCTCCTCGGCCATGGCCTCGCGCAGGGCTTCCCGCACGGTCATGGTCTTCATCTTGGTGCCCTCGGGCCAGTCGGGGCTGCGGTCGGGTTCGGGCGTCTTGACCTGCTCGACAGCCGACGCGGCAGGGGCTTCGGATTTCGCCTCGTCGGGCGCGGCCTCAGTCTTGGGTGCCTCGGTCTTCACGTCGTCGGCGGATTCGCCTTCCTCGACCAGGACGGCGATGGGGGTGTTCACCTTCACGCCCTGAGAGCCTTCGGCGATCAGGATCTTGCCCAGGATGCCCTCGTCCACGGCCTCGAATTCCATCGTGGC
>NZ_NWMQ01000138.1:0-1356 GCF_002901215.1 Paracoccus sp. SY
GGCAAGTTCATGTTGGCCAACATCGCCAGCATCGAGATCCCGCCGGTGGTGGAACCTTACCTGGACTGGCTGCAGGCCCAGCCCGAAGCGCGCCTGGTTTCCTTCGGACTGGAGCCCGAGGATCTCGATGATCGCCAGTTCACTCCCCGGCTTCTTCTGGGTGAGTATTATCGCGCTCAGCTCCTGGCGCTTATGGAAAGGGCTCGGGAAGGCGGGCATCAGATCGACATCCAGGAAAGCACCGAGGTGCTGGACATCCTGCCGCACCAGGAGGTGCTTCAGGTGAAGACCGTCAAGGGGTGGCACGGTCCCTTTGATCGGGTGATCCTGGCCACGGGACATGATTTCCCGGACGAAGACGAGGCCACCCGCAGCTATTACCCCAGCCCTTGGTCGGGTCTGATCGAAGCCTCCATCCCCGCAGTACCGGTGGGCATCATGGGCACCTCGCTCAGTTCAATCGACGCCGCCATGGCGGTGGCAAACCAACATGGACGGTTCCGCCGAAAGGACGACGACCTCTGCTTCGACATCGCGCCTGACACCGGCCTGCACATCACCCTCATGTCACGCTCGGGCATCCTGCCGGAAGCAGACTTCTATTGCCCGATCCCCTACCAGCCGCTGGCGGTCCTGACCGACGAGGCCGTGGCTCACTGCGCCTCGGGGGCCTGCCCGCTCGACACGGTCTTCGAGCTTGTCCGGGCCGAGATCGTCCATGCTGATCCAGCCTTCGCGCTGCGGATCGGCCTGGCGGGCCTGGATGCCGACAGCTTCGCACCCGCCTATTTCGCGGCAAGGGAGGCCGCCGATCCCTTCCGATGGGCGCGCCGGAACCTCGAGGAGGTAGAGCGGAACAAGGCGGACAAGGTCACTGTTCCCTGGCGTTACGCCCTGCTGCGAATGCATGAGAAGGTCGAGGCCATCGTCTCGGAACTGCCTGAGGCCGATCGCGAGCGGTTCGATGCGGGCCTCAAGAAGGTGTTCGTCGACAACTATGCCGCGGTGCCATCCGAATCCATCCGCAGGCTGCTGGCCCTTCGCGATGCCGGTGTCCTGTCGGTTCTGGCGCTTGGGGAGGATTACGACCTGAAGCGCGAGCCGTCGCGCACCCGGATCAAGACGCAAACGGACGAGCATATGTTCGAAGTCTTCATCGATGCACGCGGCCAGAAGGCGCTGACCAGCCAGGACATGCCTTTCCCATCTCTGCGCGAGGCCTTGCTGAAGGCTGACCAAGAGGTGCCCGAGGTGGCCGAGGACTACAGCCTGATCGGCGTGCCGGATTACGCAGGACGGCTGACGCTGGCCTCCATCCCCTACCTGATGCATGACCGGCCCTTCGTGCAGGGGATC
>NZ_NWMQ01000139.1:0-1344 GCF_002901215.1 Paracoccus sp. SY
TGGATCTTGATGAACTTTACCGCGTGCTGCGCGGCTCGCATGTCCAGGCCGTCAGCATCGTCAACACGCTGCGCGACCCGCTGGTGGTGCTGGATGACGCATTCAGGGTCCTGACCGCCAACCCGGCCTTCTACGACACCTTCTCGACCAGCCGGGACGAGACGATCGGGACGGCCCTGGCCGATCTTGGCGACGGCCAATGGAACATCCCCGAGTTGCGCCTTCTGCTGGAGCAGGTGATCCCCAGAAGCACCTCGGTCATCGACTACGAGGTGCGGGCCACGTTTCCCCAGATCGGCCCGCGCACCATGCTGGTCAGTGCCCAACGCCTGAACCATCCCGACAGCGGCCAACGCATCCTGCTTCTGACCATCGTGGACGCCACCGAGCGCCAGCAGGCCGAGGCAGACAAGGACATCCTGATCGGGGAACTGGGCCACCGGATCAAGAACCTTCTGGCGGTGACCCGTGCGATCGCGCGGCGGACCGAGGTCGAGGGGCGCAATGCCGAGGAATACCGCGACGACTTTCTGGGCCGCTTCGATGCCCTGACGCGGTCGCTGGCCGTCTCGACCCAGCATTCCGATGCCGACCTGGCCCAGCTGGTCCAGGCGGTGATGGAGCCCTGGCTCGGGGACACGCGCGCCATCACCCTGGACGGGCAGGGGGCCATCGCCCTGCTGCCCAGGCAGGCCATGTCCCTGGGGATGATCCTGCACGAACTGGCCACCAATGCGATCAAGCACGGCGCGCTGTCGGTTTCCGGCGGGCAGCTGGACATCGCCTGGAGCCTTGCCGAGGACAGGGACGGCCACCGCCAGGTGCATCTTCGCTGGCGGGAAAGCGGCGGACCGGAAGCCTCGCCGCCCGAGACCACGGGCTTCGGGACCCGCCTGATCCGGTTTGCCACCGAGGTCGACCTCAGGGGCCGGGCGGAACTGAGCTATCGTCCAGACGGTTTGGTGGCTGATCTGACCTTTCCCCAGTAGTGCTTCCCGGTTGGCCGATGTCTGACAAGCCCGCTTCATGCCGCCCAGGCGACCGCATATCCGTGCTGGTCGTCGAGGACGAGATGATGATCGCCCTGGATGTGCAGATGATGCTCGAAGACAATGGCTATGCCGTCCTGGGTCCGGTCGGCTCCGTGGAAGGCGCCTTGCGCCTGCTGGACGACACCCGTCCCGATGCCGCGGTGCTTGACGGCAACCTGCGCGGCCAGCCGGTGGAGCCGGTCGCCCGGCGGCTGCGGGGCCTGGGGGTCCCCTTCGTGCTTTCCTCGGCCTATGGCAACGCCACCTTTGCCGACCATGAAGCCCTGGCAGGGGTCGAGAATGTCCGCAAGCC